>CBFGVN010000021.1:0-18875 GCA_965651845.1 uncultured Chryseobacterium sp.
CACCAATTAAAGGGGATTTAAAATATGGTTCACCTCGTTCCAATCCGGATGGAGGAATAAACCTTCACGCCAGAAAACTGGAATTTATCCATCCCGTTACCAAAGAAAAAATTGAAATTACGGCTCCGGTTCCGCAGAATGATGCGGTTTGGCGAGCTTGTGAGGAGTAATTTGATTATAGAAAGGAAGTTAGAAGATGGAAGCTGGAGGTAATTCGGTTTCCATTTTTTAATTATAAAATATTTTCAAACTTCCATTCTCCATCATCCCACTTCCATCTTCTCTCAAAAATTTTGTCTGTTTCAAAAAAATGTCTAACTTCGTCCCAACTTTAGGGGTGTCTGTTCATAAGCAGGCTGAGATTTTACCCTTTGAACCTGATTTCTAGATCATACTAGCGTAGGGAAAAGTGATATGACTTTTGCTGTACATTCTATTGTACAATGACGGACATTCCTAAAGTATAATTAAAAATTTAGGAATGGAGCTCACAATCAATCACACACTCAGAACATTTGATATACTTCCCGAAACTCTGGAAGCGCTCATTGCTATGGAGATTCCTCAAAAACGAAAAGGTATCGCTGTGGCACTTAATAATCGCATTATTCCGCAATCATTCTGGGCGGAAACATTTCTCAACAACAAAGATTCAATTTTAATTATCACTGCCACTCAGGGCGGTTAATTCTCATAAAAAACCAATCATTTTATGGCTCACAATATCACACGTTCGCCGTTTCCGAACTCAAAAAAAATCTATGTTGAAGGGAAAATTCATCCCATCAATGTAGCGATGCGCGAAATAGAACTAAGTCCAACAAAATTGTCTAACGGAACTTTAGAACACAACCCACCTGTCACGGTTTACGATACTTCAGGACCCTACACAGACGAAAATTCTGAAATTAATATTGAAAAAGGTCTTCCAAGAATCCGGGAACAATGGATTTTAGACAGAAATGATGTAGAAATTCTTGACGGAATTACCTCAGAATACGGAAAAGCCCGTCTTGCCGATTCCAAGCTGGATGAACTGCGTTTTTCTTACAATCACAAGCCGAAAGTTGCCAAAGAAGGAAAGGAAGTAACTCAATTGTATTACGCAAAACAGGGCATCATCACACCTGAAATGGAATATATCGCGATCAGAGAAAACCAAAGAATCGAGCAACTCGATTCCGTTTCAAAAGAAATGGCTTTTCAGCATCAGGGAAACAGTTTTGGGGCAAAAACTCCGAAAAATAAAATCACTCCTGAATTTGTAAGAGACGAAATTGCAGCCGGAAGAGCAATTATTCCCAACAATATCAACCATCCGGAGAGTGAACCGATGATTATCGGGCGGAATTTCTTGGTTAAAATTAATGCCAATATTGGAAACAGTGCCGTTTCATCAAGCATCGAAGAAGAGGTTGAAAAAGCAGTTTGGGCCTGCCGATGGGGAGCGGATACGATTATGGATTTATCCACAGGAAAAAATATCCATGAAACTAGAGAATGGATTATCAGAAACAGCCCGGTTCCGATTGGTACCGTCCCCATTTATCAGGCGCTGGAGAAAGTGAAAGGCGTTGCAGAAGATTTAACATGGGAAATTTTTAAGGACACTTTGATTGAGCAGGCAGAACAGGGAGTTTCTTACTTCACGATTCACGCCGGTGTTTTGTTGAGATATATTCATCTGACCGCAAAACGTGTAACAGGCATTGTTTCCAGAGGGGGTTCTATCATGGCAAAATGGTGTCTGTTTCATCATAAAGAAAACTTTTTGTACACGCATTTTGAAGAGATCTGCGAAATCATGAAGAAATATGACGTTGCCTTTTCTTTGGGAGACGGTCTTCGTCCGGGTTCTATTGCTGATGCCAATGATGAAGCGCAATTTGCAGAACTGGAAACATTGGGAGAACTGACAAAAATTGCCTGGAAGCACAACGTTCAGGTAATGATTGAAGGCCCGGGACACGTTCCGATGCATATGATTAAAGAAAATATGGAGAAGCAGTTGGAAGAATGCCATGAAGCGCCATTTTACACGTTAGGTCCTTTGACGACGGATATTGCACCAGGTTACGACCACATTACCTCCGGAATCGGGGCGGCAATGATCGGTTGGTTTGGCTGCGCGATGCTGTGTTATGTAACGCCAAAAGAACATTTAGGACTTCCGAATAAAGATGATGTAAAAGTTGGAGTTATTACCTATAAACTTGCTGCTCATGCTGCGGATTTGGCAAAAGGACATCCCGGAGCGCAGTACAGAGACAACGCTTTGAGTAAAGCCAGGTTCGAATTCCGATGGGAAGACCAGTTCAATCTTTCACTAGATCCCGAAACAGCGCGATCGTATCATGATGAAACACTTCCGGCAGACGGAGCAAAAATTGCCCATTTCTGTTCGATGTGTGGGCCGAAATTCTGTTCAATGAAAATTACCCAGGAAATCCGTGAATCTGCAGAAAAAGGAATGCTTGACAAATCTCAGGAATTCATCGAGAAAGGGAAAGAAATTTATATATGATTATCGTAATCACCCCCGAAGAATTTGCTCAAAACGAAACTGAATTGATTAATGAGTTATTCCAGGAAGGACTGGATTTGCTTCATATCAGAAAACCTTTCATCAGTTCAGAAGAAATGACGGATTTTATTCAGAAGATAAATTCTGAATTTCATCATCAATTGGTTTTACACAGTCATTATGATCTGGCGAAAAATTTCAACATTTCAAGATTTCATTTCAGAGAAATTGACAGGCAAAATGGTTTGTTTACATCTTTTACAGATACAATAATTTCAACGTCTGTTCATGCGATTGAGACCTTTAATGAATTGAATAAAGAATGGGAATATGCCTTTATCAGTCCGGTTTTTCCGAGTATTTCTAAAAAAGGATATGGAGAAAGTTCAAACGTTTTGAATGATATTAAAAGACGTAACAATTCAAATGTAAAGCTGATTGCTTTGGGGGGAATTAATGAAAAAAATATTCAAAAAGTTTTTGACGGTAGAATAGATGGAGTGGCTTTATTAGGTGCGATTTGGGAAAGTAATGAACCAATACAAATTTTCAAAAAATGCAGACAGAACGTCCTTTCGTAATAAGCATTGCCGGTTTTGACCCAAGTGGAGGAGCCGGCTTGCTGGCGGATATCAAAACATTTGAACAATTAAAAGTTCAGGGATTTGGGGTTTGTACAGCAATGACGGTTCAGACAGAATCTCAGTGTTTAAGTTTAGAATGGCAGCCTTTAGAAGCAATTTTATCAACAATAGATATTTTAATGAAAAATTATCACATTGAAGTTGTGAAAATTGGAGTAGTAAAAGATGCTGACTTTTTAACTGAAATTATTAAAATGGTTAAAAGTAATAACTCTGAAGCCAAAATAATTTGGGATCCGGTGTTGAAAAGCACTTCTGAATTTTCTTTTTTTGATTTAAATACAATATCAGGGTTAAAAAATATTTTAAGCCGAATTAATTTAATCACGCCTAACTACAATGAATATAAGGCTTTAAAAGAAAATAAGCTTTTTGAAAACTTAAATAATTTATGTTCGGTTTTGATAAAAGGAGGTCATCGTGAAGATAAATTAGGCACAGATATTTTAATTCAAAATGGAAAAGAAATATCAATTGAGTCTAATGATAAAGCTTCAGTTTATCATCCAAAGCATGGTTCTGGCTGTGTACTTTCTTCAGCCATTGCAAGTTACTTAGCAAAAGGAGAAAATTTAGAAAGTGCCTGTAGAAACGGGAAATTATACATCGAAAAATTTTTAACAAGCAATCCAACTTTATTAGGATTTCATTTTTAAAAATTGAGATTTAACATTGTGGTCTTTGCTGAGTGTTAACGCCTTTGCGAACTTAAAAACAGTTAGTAGTTAAAAAAAAGAAAAATGGAAAAATTACAATACATCTCTCAAGGCTTCACCATAGAAGATCAGGAGCTGAATATCCGAAAAGCCCTTGATCATGGAATCAAATGGATTCAGGTCCGTTGGAAAAATGCTCCCGAACAGGAATTCTTTAAGCTTTGTGAAATTTCAAAGCAGCTTTGTTCGGATAATCAGACGGTTTGTATCATCAACGATCATGTTCAGATTGCAAAAGATGTCGATGCGGATGGTGTTCATTTGGGTTTAAAAGATACCTCAATTGAAATTGCGAGGAATGTTTTAGGCAAAAATAAAATCATTGGCGGAACGGCAAATACGATTTCCGATGCTCTTCAAAGAATGAACGAACCATGCGATTATATTGGTTTGGGACCTTTACGCTTTACTTCAACCAAAGAACAGTTGAGTCCGATTTTGGGTTTTGAAGGGTATGAAAAAATTATTCATGAATTAAAAGAAAGATCATTAGAAATTCCAAAAATCTTTGCCATCGGAGGAGTGGTTTTGGAAGACATCGAATTATTACAGCCAATCGGCATTTACGGAGTGGCGGTTTCCGGACAAATTACTCATCAGCCTTCCGTTATCAACCAATTTAAAACCATATTACAATGACAAATCAACCTTTAATTATAGCAGACAGAACCTTCGAATCGAGATTGTTTTTAGGAACAGGAAAATTCGGAAATCTTTCAGAAATGACAGATTCCATTATCGCTTCAGGAAGTGAAATGGTAACCATGGCGTTGAAGAGAATCGATTCCCAATCTTCAGAAGACGATTTGCTGAATGCTTTAAAACCTACAAAAACTCACCTATTACCCAACACTTCAGGAGCTCGAACAGCAAAAGAAGCGGTTTTGGCAGCGCAATTGGCTCGGGAAGCTTTGGAAACAAACTGGGTAAAGCTGGAAATTCATCCCGATCCTAAATATTTATTACCTGACCCGATTGAAACCTTGTACGCAACGGAAGAATTAGCAAAATTAGGATTTATCGTCATGCCTTATATTCACGCAGATCCTGTTTTGTGCAAACGTTTGGAAGACGCAGGAACAGCGGTTGTAATGCCTTTGGGAGCGCCTATTGGAACTAATAAAGGGCTGAAAACGTTAGACTTTTTAGAAATAATCATTAGTCAAAGTAATGTTCCGGTTGTCGTGGATGCAGGAATTGGGGCACCTTCCGATGCTGCAAAGGCTATGGAAATGGGTGCTGATGCCGTTTTGGTAAATACAGCGATTGCCGTTGCAGGAAATCCCGTGAATATGGCATTGGCTTTTAAAGAAGGCGTTATTGCCGGGAGAAGAGCTTTTGAAGCAGGTTTGGGAGCCATTGTACAACACGCAGAAGCTTCAAGTCCGCTGACTTCTTTTTTATTTGATTAAAACTAAATTTTATGAAGAGTTTTAAAGATTTTTTTGAAAAATATCAATGGGATGAGGTCAGAGTAAAACTTGAAAAAGTGACGCTATCTGATGTGGAAAGAAGTCTTCAAAAAAAGAATAAAACCATAGAAGATTTCCTGAATTTTCTATCGCCTGTTGCTGGTCAGAAATTAGAATTAATGGCAAAAATGGCGCAGCAGCTTACTCAAAAACGTTTCGGAAAAACGATTCAGTTGTATGCACCACTGTATCTTAGCAATGAATGCCAGAATATTTGTACATACTGTGGATTTAGTTTGGATAATTCTATTAAAAGGAAAACGCTATCTGATACTGAATTAATGATTGAAGCCACGGTTTTGAAATCAATGGGGGTAAATCATGTGCTGTTGGTAAGCGGAGAAGCCAATAAAACCGTTGGAATTGATTATTTTTTGAATGCCGTTCGTTTGTTAAAGCCTCATTTTGCTAATATTTCTATTGAAGTTCAGCCTTTGTCGGAAGAGGAGTATCAGCAGCTTCATGAAGCAGGAGTAAATGCCGTGTTGGTCTATCAGGAAACCTACCATCAGGAGGTTTATAAGGAATATCATCCGAAAGGTAAGAAGTCTAATTTTAATTTTCGTCTGGAAACACCCGACAGAATTGGGAAAGCCGGGATTCATAAAATGGGATTGGGCGTTTTGCTTGGTTTGGAAGATTGGAGAGTTGACAGCTTTTTCAACGCACTTCACATCGATTATCTTCAGAAACAATATTGGAAGAGTAAATTTTCCGTTTCATTTCCGAGGCTTCGTCCTGCGGAAGGGATTATCGAACCGAATTTTATCATGTCGGATAAAGATTTATTACAATTAATTTGTGCTTACCGAATCTGGAATGAAGATTTGGAAATTTCTATTTCAACCAGAGAAAACGAAAAGTTCAGGAATAATATTATCTCATTGGGAGCAACGGCAATGAGTGCGGCTTCCAAAACAAATCCCGGCGGATATGCAGTTGATAAAGAATCTTTGGAACAATTTGAAACCAGCGACGAAAGAAGCATGGACGAAATTAGAAATATCATAAAAATGGCAGGTTACGACCCGATCATGAAAGATTGGGATGCTGTTTATAGCGGAATTTAAAAAAAATTAAAAAGAATTTAAACGCAAAACTGTAAAAATTAAAGAATAGCTATCAATCGCTGAATGAAGTGCCCTTGCGAACTAAAAGTATGCAGAATAATTTTTAAAAATTACCCTTACGTCTTTGCGTTAAAAACTAAAATAGAAAATGAAAAACGAAGACATTTTTGCCCGATACAGCCGACAGATTTTTATTGAAGAAATAGGTTTGGAAGGTCAAAGGAAAATCATGAATTCAAAAGTTCTTGTGATCGGAGCGGGAGGCTTGGGAAGTCCTGTGATTCAATATTTGGCAGCGGCTGGAATTGGGACTTTGGGTGTCGTAGATTTTGATGAAGTTGAATTGCATAATTTAAACCGACAAATCATTCATAATGAACATTCGGTTGGAATTTCTAAGGTGAAAAGTGCCGAAACGTTTGTGAAAAACCTCAATCATCAAGTCAAATTTATTGGTTTTGGAGATAAAATTGAGGATGAAAATATCGAAGAGATCATTTCTCATTTTGATATTGTGGTTGATGGTTCTGATAATTTTAAAACAAGATATTTGATTAATGATACTTGTGTAAAACTAAGAAAGCCTTTGGTTTATGGAAGTATTCTGGGTTTTTCCGGGCAGGTCGCAATTTTTAATTGTAAAGGGAGCAAAAATTTAAGAGATATTTTCCCTGAACCGCCTTCCAATGAAAATCTTCCCGATTGCGACAGCCTTGGCGTGTTGGGAGCTTTGCCGGGAATTGTGGGAAGTATGATGGCCAATCTGACTTTAAAGTTGATCACCGATTTACCATTGAATACAAACCAGCTAACTTTAATCGATACTTTAAACTGGACATTTCAGAATATCGAATTTTAACATAAAAGAACGTTTCTATCTTTTGTGGTATATAAAAAAGAATAATATTTTGATTAGGGTAATAAATTAAGTGTATTGTTTCGAATTTGTTAATTATTTTGGATAATGTTTGTTTTTAATGTATATTTAAGATGAATTTTTAATCCATATCCACATGAAACATTTTTACACGTTTCTTTCGCTTCGGGCGAAAGGAAAAAATCTTTTTAGGCGTACTGCAGCTGGTTTTGCCTTTTTATTGGGAGCCGGTACCCTCGTAAATGCGCAGGTAAGTACCTATAGCTTTTCACAATCATCGGGAAGCTTTACGGCAATTGGTGGAACGGTATTGGATACTGCAACAGGAAATACTTCTACAACGAATCTTAACAGCAATGTTTACGCGGTTACTTTACCTTTTAATTTTATTTTCAACGGTGTCTCCTACAGCTCTATGAATGTGTCTACCAATGGTTTTATTACCTTTGGATCTACAGCACCTAGTACTACAAATACAACTCCGATTTCAAATACAGCCGTTTATGAAGGAGCTATTGCTGCTTTTGGTAGAGATATCAGCAGTATGTATGATATTAACGGAAAGACGGGCAGTATCAGTTGGGAAACGATAGGCACAGCTCCTAACCGTGAGGTTGTCGTTGAGTGGAAAAATTTCCGCCCTAACAGCAGCACTTCTACAACAGCAGCCTATGCTTTTGCGTTTCAGATCCGTCTGCACGAAACTTCAAATGTTATTAATACAGTTTATGAAACAGGGGGTTATGTAGTAGGAAATACCAGTATTTCAGGAACGGCTCAGATTGGTTTAAGAGGTGCTTCCAATGCTGATTTTAATAACAGATTGAATGCTTCAACGTTAGAGTTTTTTAATTCCACGCCTGGAACTGCCAATTCCAGCTCACAGAGTTTTAACACGTTAAATGCAACTCCCGGAATGCCTTCTTCAGGATTAACATACACCTGGACGCCGCCAACATGCTGGGTTCCGCAGACGATAACGGTTACATCAACAACTACAAGCTCTGCAGATGTCACATGGACGGCTCCAATTTCTGCTCCATCTAGTTATGATATTTATTATAGTACTTCATCAACGCCGCCCACATCTTCTACGCCGCCCACAATACCGAATGTCACGGGAACATCGGTAACATTAACGGCATTAGCCCCGGCAACAACCTATTACGTTTGGGTAAGAGCAAACTGTGGAACAGGAAACACAAGTGTGTGGTCTTTACTTTCGGTACAGTTTACAACCGCCTGTCAACCGCCTGTAATATCATCTACTACTCCGGCTACCGTTTGTCCGGGAAGCTCTGCAACATTGTCTGCGATGACAACGGATCCGACTGCTGTTCTGACTTGGTATGATGCCAGCACGGGCGGAAATGTAGTAGGAGCGGGATCAACGTTTACAACACCTGCGCTGTCTACAACTACTCCTTATTATGTTTCAGCGACTAGCGGAACATCGATGTTTGTAGGACCGCAAAATCCGAATTCATTAACGGCACCGGCTACTACAGGGGCCATTACGACGTATTATATTCAGTTTGAAGTAACAAATCAAGCGGTAACTTTGGTTTCTACCGATGTATTCCCAGCTTCCGCAGGTCAGAGCACGACACTGGAGATTTTACAAGGACCGACAACTTTTAGTGTTATTAATACAATTCCTTTTACTTCGACCATTGCAAGTGACGGAACGACTCCACAGACGGTTCCTATTAATATGTTGCTAACTCCAGGAACATACAGAATGAGAATTTCAGGAGGGAATTATTATAGAAATTATCAAAGTAATGCGGTTTTCCCGTATTCAATTCCTAATTTCAGTATTACGACAGGGTCTAATGTAGCTTCAGATTCTTATTATTTTATGTATAATTTGAAAGTAAATTCCGGATGTGAATCTCCAAGAACAATGGTAACGGCAACGGTAGATGTCAATTGCTTATCTACTTCTGAAGTGAAAGCTAAAGATATGATGAAAATATATCCGAATCCTTTTACAGATGTCATTCATATCGACAGACCCGAAATGGTAAGATCGATACAGGTGACAGATGCTTCCGGAAAATTAATTAGAAATAATATTCAGCCGGGATCTGTTGTAAGGTTAAATGATCTTTCTCAAGGCTTATATATTTTAAGTCTTGATAGGAAAGCCGCAACCAGACAATCCGTAAAACCAATTAAAAAATAACAAAAAACAACACGGCTCCGATGAAAGAGCCGTTTTTTTATGTTTAAAATCTATTGTCCCTGCTGCATGACGCCGCCGTTATCATCTTTCTTCGTTTGATTTAAGATATTGGCATCTTCCTTCGCTAATTTATTTTTTGTCGGAATTTTATAATTGATGGAAAGTCCGAAATTTCTTGTATCATACTTATTCCTCATATAAACTGCTTCTCCTGAAGGGGGATTAGAACGAACCTGCATTACCTGTCCGTTGAAAATATCATTCGCAAAAACAGAAACTGTCAGACGATTGTCCATGAATTTTTTCGTTAATGTAATATCAAGTGAGTTGTTGAATGGCTTTTCTGCCGTGAAGTAGAAATATCCTGCTTTTGGAGTCAAATAGCTGTAATTTGCCGTCAGTTTTATATCTTTGGGTAAGATCAGCTGAGTCATAATATTAAAAATCCAGAAACCTTTATTGTTCAGATTATCAATATCATGCTTTTGATATCCTGCATACAGATACATGAAATTAATTTTATCAGGATTAAAATTAAACTTCATAATCTCGCTGATCGGCTTACTGAAAATCATAAACGGAACGGGAAGACCAATATTAAAGTTGTGAATTTTCATATTTGAGATATTCACCTGCTCGTTGAATAAATTTTTACCGTCTTTTCTGATGATCTGCGCCACCTGGTTGCTTGCAGAGCTTACACTGTATCCGATGAATGCGTAATCAAAAGCGGAAACCTTCAATTCGTAATTATCAAAAATCGTCGGTTGCAGATTCGGGTTACCCGTTACTTGTGTATTTGGTCCCTGGAACGTTGTGTTATTCGGATTTAAAGCAGAAATACTCGGTAAGCTGATCTTTTTATTATAATTCGCAGAAACATATACCTGGTTCATTAAATTATACTGAACACTTGCATTCGGGAATAATTTAAACTTATTGAAAGGGATTAAGTCTTTCTGAACTACAGCATTTGTACTGTCAAGAGCTCTCGTTACTCCTGAAATATCATAGTTTTCGGCACGCGTCCCTAAAATGAAGTCAAATTTTTTCAGCTTAGCCTGAAATTCCAGATACGTTGCTGTCGTTTGCCTTTTGTATTCCAGATTGGTTAAGCCTTTACTTTCCGTATCGAAATCCTGATTTTCATACAAACCTCCCAAACTTACCTTTCCTCCGTCAAGAATTTTCAAAGGTTGAGAATAATCTACTTTGAAATTGGCAATTTTCATATCAGATTGGTTGCTCAAAACCCTTCCTCCTACGATATAGTAAGGTTCTTCCGGGTTAAAATATTTTCCTTCTCTGAAGATATTATCCTGATCAAATTTGCTGCTGGATTTTGTGTATCCAAACTGGAAATCCAATTTCTGAGCTTTATCGTCAAAACGTTTTTGATAGGTTACAACAGCTTCCTGTCTGGTGTTTAATGTATGTGCCGCATCCGATGCATTAAAAATAAAATCTCTGTAAGTGTATTCCTGTGGATCTGTATTTTCAATTGGAATTTTTAAATTACCTTCACCATCACTCAGCGTATAGTTGTCATTATTATTGTGATAAATATCGTAGTTTAATAACAAACGATCGTCTCCAAGATCAAATGTTAATCCCGATTTTGCAAAATATCCCCGGCCGTACCGGTCTGTATTGCTTTTCAACAAATCATTCTGGTTTGTATTCAGCATACTTTCACGGTAGTTTTGGCCAATATTTAACTGCCATCCGAATAATTTATTTCTGGCATTTAAGTTTAATGAATTACTTGTTCTGCTTCTGTATTTATCGTAATTGGTAAAAGAATAATTTCCGGAATAAGTTGCCGTTAAATATTTATTAGCATTCTTATTGGTAATGATATTCATGATGGCACCTCCGGAAGTTGCAGGAAATTCTGCACCAGGCTGCGTGATCACCTCAATTCTGTCCACGGAATTGGCAGGCATTCCTTCAAGAAAGGAATTCAGTTCATTAGACGTAATATTTAAAGGCCTCCCATTTAAATAAACATCAAGAACTTTTCCCTGATACATCATTCCGGCAATGTCTGTGGAAACAAGACCGGGAAGTTTTTTGATGCCTTCCAACACATTTCCGTTATTAAGCTGAGGTTGTTCCGAAAAATCGAAAATGGTACGATCTGCCTTTTGTTCAACGGCTTTTTTAGTTTTGGTGATGGTGACACCCTCAATCTGTTTTTCTTTGGTCTGATTATTAGTTTTTTCCTGGGCATAGGTGAATATGGTTCCCAAAAAAAGTGACGCAATAATAGTTTTTTTCATAATGTTTTTCTACTTCTTCTAATCTGTTAGACGAAGAAAAATGATTTTTGTTACAAAAAGTGACTTTTCATATTTTTTATTTTTTATTAAAGATTAAAATTTTATTAAAATGTAAAATCCTTCGACTCCGCTCAGGATGACACTGAAAAATGAGTATGAATGTTTTTAAAAAGTTAGTATTAGCGGTGTCATTCTGAGCGCGAAGCTGTCGAAGTATTTTAATTAATTTTAAAACTAAAATAAAAAAGCAACTCCAAAATTGAAGTTGCTTTTTCTATGATTAAATTAAATCTAACAATTAATTTTTCTCTTGTTGCTTAATCAAATTCAGGGCAGAACCCGCTTTGAACCAATCAATCTGCTGATCGTTGTAGGTATGGTTTGCCATGATAATGTCTTTAGTTCCATCTGCATGGATGAACTCTAAAGTCAGTTGTTTTCCTGGAGCGAACTGATCAAGATCTAAGAAGTTGATCACATCGTCTTCTAAAATTTTATCGTAATCGGCTTCATTAGCGAAAGTTAATCCCAACATCCCTTGTTTTTTAAGGTTCGTTTCATGGATCCTTGCGAATGATTTTACCAATACAGCTTTTACTCCAAGGTGTCTTGGCTCCATGGCTGCGTGTTCTCTTGAAGAACCTTCACCATAGTTTTGATCTCCAACCACGATTGAAGGTACGCCAGCTGCTTTGTAAGCTCTTTGTACGGCAGGTACTTCTCCATATTCTGCGGTCAATACATTTTTCACCTTATTGGTTTCCATATTGAAAGCATTTACAGCTCCGATCAACATGTTGTTTGAAATATTGTCTAAATGGCCTCTGTACTTCAACCATGGTCCAGCCATAGAAATATGGTCGGTTGTACATTTTCCGAAAGCTTTAATTAAAAGTCTTGCTCCGGTAATGTTTTTACCATCCCAAGCCGGGAATTCCTCTAATAACTGAAGTCTGTCAGAAGTCGGATTTACATTCACCACTACAGAAGAACCGTCTTCAGATGGAGCCTGGTATCCGTTGTCGTCTACCGCGAATCCTTTTGAAGGTAATTCAAATCCTTTAGGCTCATCTAGTTTGATTTGCTCTCCGGCTTCATTGGTTAAAGTATCTGTAATCGGGTTAAAGTCTAATCTTCCTGAGATCGCTACAGCAGCTACCATTTCAGGAGAAGCTACGAAAGCGTGAGTATTCGGGTTACCATCTGCTCTTTTCGCAAAGTTTCTGTTGAAAGAGTGAATAATTGAGTTTTTCTCTCCTTTTTCAGCGCCTTCTCTGTCCCATTGCCCAATACAAGGTCCGCAAGCGTTGGTAAATATTCTTGCGTTTTCAAATTTTCTGAAAGAATCTAAGAAACCGTCTCTTTCTGCTGTGAATTTCACCTGCTCAGATCCAGGATTAATACCCAGGATAGCTTTAGGTTTAACTCCTTTGGCAACAGCATCTTCTACGATAGAAGCTGCTCTTGATAAATCTTCGTAAGAAGAGTTGGTACAAGAACCGATCAAAGCCCATTCTACTTCTAATGGCCATCCGTTAGCTTCAGCTTTAGCTCTGAATTCAGAAACCGGGGTCGCTAAATCTGGAGTGAAAGGTCCGTTCAAATGAGGAGCCAGTTCAGAAAGGTTGATTTCTATTAATTGATCGAAATATTGTTCAGGGTTTGCATATACTTCTGCATCACCTGTTAAGTGTTCAGCAATTTTGTCAGCTGCATCTACAACATCCTGTCTTCCTGTAGCAGCCAGATATCTTCTCATTGAATCATCGTATCCGAAAGTGGAGGTCGTAGCTCCGATTTCAGCACCCATGTTACAGATTGTTCCTTTACCTGTTGCTGAAAGAGATTCTGCTCCTTCTCCGAAATATTCTACGATACATCCGGTTCCTCCTTTTACAGTAAGGATTCCTGCTACTTTTAGGATAACATCTTTTGCAGAAGTCCAGCCAGACATTTTACCTGTTAACTTTACCCCAATTAATTTTGGCATTTTAAGTTCCCAAGCCATTCCTGCCATTACGTCTACCGCATCAGCACCACCTACACCTATAGCAACCATCCCTAAACCACCTGCATTTACCGTGTGAGAGTCTGTACCGATCATCATCCCTCCAGGGAAAGCATAATTTTCTAATACTACCTGATGGATAATCCCGGCACCTGGCTTCCAGAAACCGATTCCGTATTTATCGCACACTGAACTAAGGAAGTTGAAAACCTCTGAGTTTTTGTTGATACCTTCCTGTAAATCTGCTTCTGCACCTATTCTCGCCTGAATCAAGTGATCGGCGTGAGCCGTTGAAGGAACAGCAACTTTGGCTTTCCCTGCCTGCATGAATTGCAAAAGAGCCATCTGCGCGGTTGCATCTTGCATGGCTACTCTGTCTGGTGCGAAGTCTACATAAGAGTTTCCTCTTTCATATACTTTTGTGGCATTCCCTTCCCAAAGGTGGGTGTAAAGGATTTTTTCTGAAAGGGTAAGAGGTTTTCCCACAACTTGTCTTGCCGCAGCAATTCTCTCGGGGTAACGCTCGTACACCTTTTTGATCATATCAATATCAAAGGTCATATCTGTTAAATTAATGTTTATACATTTATATTGACAGCTGAAATATCATTATCTGATTTATTTAACAAGCTCCTTGATAGGAGGTGCAAATTTAGTCAGATCAATGCCCTCAACTGCAGCTTTATATTCATCTATATTAGGAATTCTTCCAATGATGGCAGATAAAACAACAACCGGTGTTGAAGCCAATAAAGATTCTCCTTTTTTACGTTCGGAATCTTCAACTACTCTTCCTTGGAAAAGGCGGGTAGAAGTTGCTAATACGGTATCTCCTTTAGCTGCTTTTTCCTGGTTACCCATACAAAGGTTACATCCCGGACGCTCAAGGTACATCATATTTTTATATTCAACACGAGCTTCGCCTTTAGGAGCATTGTCATCAAATTCGAAGCCAGAATATTTTTCTAAAAACTCCCAGTCTCCTTCCGCTTTTAATTCATCAATAATATTATAAGTCGGAGCAGCTACCACAAGAGGTGCGTTGAATTCTACTTTTCCTTGTTGTTTTTCAATGTTTTTAAGCATTTGAGAAACGATTTTTAAATCTCCTTTGTGTACCATACAAGATCCTACAAATCCTAGATCTACTTTTTTCTCGCCTCCGTAGTAAGAAAGTGCTCGTATCGTATCGTGAGTGTATCTCTTCGAAACATCTTCGTTGTTTACATCCGGGTCAGCAATCATTGGTTCTACGATTACGTCAAGATCTACAACAACTTCAGCATAATATTTTGCATTTGAATCCGGAGTTAAAGCTGGTTTTTCACCGGATTTAATTTCTGAGATTCTCTTATCTGCTTTTTCAATTAATCCTTTAAGAACATTGTTTTTATTATCCATACCCTTGTCGATCATGATCTGGATTCTGCCTTTTGCAATTTCCAATGATTCGATCAAAGTGTTGTCTTCGGAAATATTAATGGAAGCCTTAGCCTTCATTTCAGCGGTCCAGTCTGTAAATGTAAATGCCTGGTCAGCTGGAAGAGTTCCGATATGAACCTCAATGATTCTTCCTTGGAATACATTTTCCCCTCCAAACTGCTTCAACATCTGAGCCTGAGTTGCATGAACGACATCACGGAAATCCATGTGTTCTTTCATTTCTCCTTTGAACGTTACTTTTACAGATTCAGGGATCGGCATAGATGCTTCACCTGTAGCTAATGCAAGAGCCACCGTTCCTGAGTCTGCACCGAAAGCAACTCCTTTAGACATTCTTGTGTGAGAGTCACCACCGATGATGATTGCCCATTCGTCAACCGTAATATCGTTAAGAACTTTATGAATTACGTCTGTCATGGCGTGATATTCACCTTTCGGGTCACGGGCTGTGATCAATCCGAATTCGTTCATGAATTTCATTAATTTAGGAATATTTGCCTGAGCTTTTTTATCCCAAACAGAAGCTGTATGACAACCTGACTGATAAGCACCGTCAACGATCGGAGAAATCACAGTTGCCGCCATCGATTCCAATTCCTGAGAAGTCATTAAACCTGTTGTGTCCTGAGAACCAACGATATTTACCTGTACACGAACATCAGATCCTGCGTGTAAAACTTTTCCCGGTGTGATCCCAACAGCATTTCTGTTGAAGATTTTTTCAACGGCTGTAAGACCTTGTCCTTCGTGAGAAATTTCTTTAGACGGAGCAAAAACCATTGGAGCCTCAATGCCTAAAACCTGAGCTGCAAATGTTTGCAATTTTTTACCAAATACGATGGCGTAAGAACCACCAGCTTTGATGAATTCCATCTTTTGTGGAGTGAAAGACTTCGTAAGGTCGATTAATTCTTTATCTCCGTTATATAATTTTTTAGTTTTTGTATTAATGGTAAGAACCGTTCCTGTAGCTACGGAATAAGCTTCTTCGAGAACAACTTCTCCAGCTTCGTTACGAACAGGACTTCCGTTTTCGTCAACTTTTTTCACCCAGTTTTTAAGGTCGATACCGATACCTCCGGTAACGTCAACTGTAGTAAGGAAAATCGGAGAAATACCGTTTGTTCCACCAACAATCGGGGCGATATTTACGAATGGTACGTACGGACTTGCCTGTTTTCCTGTCCAAAGAGCAACATTGTTTACTCCTGACATTCTTGATGAGCCCACACCCATTGTTCCTTTTTCTGCAATAAGCATTACGCTCGCATCAGGATGCTGTGCCTGTAAAGTTTTGATTTCTGCCTGTGCTTCAGGAGTAATCATACATTTTCCGTGCAATTCACGGTCTGATCTTGAATGCGCCTGATTTCCAGGAGAAAGTAAATCTGTTGAGATATCACCTTCACCCGCGATGAAAGTTACGACTTTAATCTCCTCAGCAACTTCAGGAAGTTTTGTGAAAAATTCAGCCTGTGCATAGCTTTCAAGGATTTCTTTTGCGATTTCGTTACCGCTATGATATGCTTCCTTCAGACGGTTTGTATCTGCATCATAAAGGAAAACCTGAGTTTTAAGAACTTTTGCCGCTTCTTTAGCAATAGCAATATCGTTACCTAAAGCCAGATCTAATAATACTTCGATTGATTTGCCGCCTTTCATGTGAGACAGCAATTCAAAAGCAAAAGTGGGAGATATTTCTTCTACTACGGATTCACCAAGAATAATTTCTTTTAAAAACTTAGCCTTTACAGCAGCAGCGCTTGTCGTTCCCGGTAAAGTGTTATAAATAAAAAATTTAAGAGAATCAGCTCTGTGCTCATTAGCGGTATCTTTAATCTGTGCAATGATTTCGCTTAGTAGTTCTGCACTGTCGATTGGCTTTGGATGAAGCCCTTGGTTTTTACGTTCTTCAATTTCTTGGATGTAATCCTGATAAATATTCATAATAATAGAAGTCTTTTCAATTGCAAATGTAGATTTAAAACAGTTGTGTATGTACTGTCATTCTTCTTAACAGTGTTTAAATTACAATAAAATTATTTAAAGCTGCCGCAAAAAACGACTGTAGTGATACAACATAATCTACTTCATTCTAAAATGTGAGATAATGCTTCGTCTTAAAGGCTAAGTATATGATTTTCGGGAGTGTAAGCGGCTTACCTGCGATCTGTCTTATTGTAAAAACTCTCTTTGGGCTAAGATTTGTACACTTTTTTGATATCATTAATGATCAAAAAATCATATCTCCAAAACGTTTTTAGATTATCAAACACTTAAAAATGTTCCCAAATTTACGGATTTTTAATATTTTCTGCACTTGAAATTATTTAGATTCTTTATAAATATGAATTTTATATTTTCTATTTTTGGTCGTATTTTTGTAAGTAAATGGTGAATATGAAAAATGTAGTTCAATTTTTGTGTGTATTTATTTCAGTTTTTGTTTTTTCGCAGACCAAATCTGTGAAAAAATTGCCGATTAAAAATACTCCGAAAACTGTGGGTAAAAAGACATTGGCAACACCTAAAAAAACTTCTGATCTTGTTATTATTAATAAAGAACTTCCTGTATTAATTCCCAAAAAGAAAGACGGAAATTTTGGCTATGTCAATCAGAAAGGGAAGTTTGTCATTCCGCCTCAATATCATATTGCTGTTTTTTTCTATGAAGATTGTAATCTTTTGAATTCTCCTAATGAAAAAGTAAGAAAATTCGGGACAGCAGAATACGCGACTGTAGAAAAAGATGAAGTATCATACAGAATCGACAAAAAAGGGAAAAGAGTATATCAGTTTAAACAATCTGATCTTGCACAATGTGCTCCTAAAGAATATACCCAACAGCTGTTTCAGGCGTATGTTTTAAATGGTTTTTATGGAATTATAGAAAAATCTAAATTTAAAGATCCTAAAGATTATAAGCAGTTTCAGGTCTATCCTCAATACGACTATTTATATATTCTGGAAGGAGATGATGTTGTAAACCCAATGATTATTGCTTCTAAAAATGATACCTTCGGTGTAATTGATGTTAATAACAATATTATTATCCCTTTTGAATATTCTGATATCAAGCGTAATTTCAGCTGGAAACTGGGCAAAATGTTTGATGTTTCCAGAGATGGGAAAAATTATTATTACGTTGATTCAAAAAATAGGACATATTAAATTTAAACACAAATTTCATAAGTTTTTTCACGAATGTATAGTATTCGGGTATAAAATTAGTTGATAAAAAAACGGCTGGTATTCACGGCGTCATGCTGCGCGAAGCAGCCGAAGCATCTATCCATTAAATTTTTTAAATTAAATCTAAATAATAACTCCAAAATTTCTCTCAAAAACTGGTTTTCTACATCTCATTAATTTTTCGTAATTTTGCGGCTGAAATAAAGGGGTGCTGTAACAAGCTGAGATTATACCCAATGAACCTAGAACGGGTAATGCTGTTTAGGGAACTTTTTAATGAATAATTAAAAGTTAACAATTAATTTTTCATTATTAATTTTTCATTGTCAATTCTTTTAATGCCCCTTTTATTCATTAAATTTTAAAGATTTATAGAATGAAAGGCTTATTTTTTTTAGGGCTTACTGTTGGCTCTTTTTCTTTTTTGCAAGCACAAAATACCGATTCCCTGAAAGTAAG
>CBFGVN010000022.1:0-18359 GCA_965651845.1 uncultured Chryseobacterium sp.
GAAAGTATGGTTAGCATTTTCAATTAAGTATAATTCTGAGTTGGGATGTAAAATATGAAGGTGTTCCGCATTTTTTACACTTACACTTTCATCATTTGTCCCATGAATGATTAAAACATGAGCCTTCGCCATTTCAGTTGCTCTTTCCACATCAAACCGGTGCTGATTTTTTTCAAAATCCCCGTAAAATTGGTAATAATGAGGCATTTCTTGTTTCGTTCTTCCGTTTAAAACATAATACACTCCGGCTTCTTTCCATTTTTCAAAAGCGTCGTTTTTGGGAAAACGTTCCAATGTATCAACGCTTGCCAATGTAATTAAGCCATTAATCCTTTCATCCTCAGAAGTTTTAATAATAGAAATTCCTCCACCCCTACTGTGTCCCATGAGAACGATTTTCTGATCATCAACTTTAGGATCTTTTACAAAAAAATCAATTACAGCACTTAGATCTGAAAGTTCTTTAGAATAATTATTATTTCCAAAAGCTTCCAAATCGGCAAAATTTTGGGGATCATCAATGGTCGTCCCATTGTGGGAAAAATTAAACTTAACAAAGAAAAATCCTGCTTCTGCAAATTTCTCCGCCATCAAATTCCAGGCGCCCCAATCTTTGTACCCTTTATAGCCATGTACAAAAATGACCAATGGTAAATTTTCCTCTGTTTCAGGATAAAACGCATCGGCAAGAAAATCTTTGGTTTCCGGATTTGAAATGATGATATTTTGATTTTTGATGATATTCATATTTTATTTAACACATTTTCTGTCATTTCGACAAAGGTGAAATCCATTAATAGATTCTTCATTACACTTCGCTCCATTCAGAATGACAGACTATATAATTTTAATGATTAATCTAATTTCCACTTAAAAATATCAAAAATAGAAATAAACACAAAGTAAAATCTTATTTTTGCTGCATGTTGGATTTAAGAACGGTAACCGTCATGCGCTACATTCTGCCACTTCGTGAGGGAGGCTCACTTCCGGCGTTGGCAGAAGCGGATGATGATTTTAAATATGTTTTGAAATTCCGTGGCGCCGGTCATGGAGTTAAAATGCTGATTTCTGAGTTATTAGGCGGAAAAATCGCCGAAGCTTTAAAATTGAAAATTCCTGAGCTGGTTTTTGTAAACCTGGATGTAGATTTCGGAAGAACTGAAGCGGATGAAGAAATTCAGGATTTATTAAAATTTTCTGAAGGCCTGAATCTGGGATTACATTATCTTTCCGGCTCGATTGCTTATGACCCCAGTGTAAAGATCGATCCTCTTTTAGCTTCGAAAATCGTTTGGCTGGATGCATTTATTACCAATATCGACCGTACTTTTAAGAATACCAATCTTTTGATGTGGCATAAAGAACTGTGGGTAATCGACAATGGTGCTTCTTTTTACTTTCATCATTCATGGCAGAACTTCGATGCAGCGGCAAAAACACCTTTCAAATATGTGAAAGACCATGTTTTGCTGCCACAGGCGAAAATGCTGGATGAAGCAGATCAATTTGCAAAAGAAGTTTTGAATGAAGGTATTTTCAGGGAAATTGTGAATTTAATCCCCGAAGACTGGCTGCATTGGAATGATGCGGATGAAACTCCGGAAGAAATCCGCGATATCTATTTCAACTTCCTGAAAACGCGATTGGAAAATTCTGAAATCTTTTTAAACGAAGCTAAAAATGCAAGAGGATAAAATATACGAATACGCCGTAATACGTCTGGTTCCGAAGGTTGAAAGAGAAGAATTTTTCAACATCGGGCTGGTTATGTTTTCTAAAAAGGAGAAATATATCCGTGTAGAATACTATTTGTGTCCTGATAAATTCAGACTCATGCACAGCAAACTGGATTATGAGGATATTATTCAAAATCTGGAGAGCTTCCAAAAAATTGCCAACGGTGAAAAAGATGGCGGACCGATTGCACAACTCGAAATCCCTGAACGTTTCCGTTGGCTGACGGCTGTCCGAAGCTCTGTGGTACAGACTTCCAGACCTCATCCGGGAAAATCCAAAGATCTTGACAAAACTTTTGAAAAGCTGTTTAAAGAGCTTATCCTTTAAAATATACCTACCACACAAATACATCAAATACTGCATAACCGGGTTTTTGGTAAACTTTTTGCGGCGTTAGATAATAACTAACCACCACAAAAATATTCTATGAAATCAATCAATAATAAAATAATTTACAGGTTTTTTACAAGCCTGTTTTTTGTATTCTTTTTAAGTTTATATACTTTAGGATTTTCACAAAATCAAATTGAGCCGGAAACGCAGAAAAGCTTTATCCTTCCCGAAAAAACTTCTTTTTCCGAAAATATAGCCTACAAAAAAAGCAAAACCGGAAATTCAATTTTTCTGGATATTTATCGTCCGAAAAATGTTTCCCATGTAAAAACACCGGTTGTTATTTATGTTCATGGCGGTGGATGGGTCGGCGGAGACAAAATCATCCGTGCCGACAGCTATATTGAAAATACAATTCTGAAATTAGTGGAAAAACAATATTCCGTTATAAGCATCGATTATACTTTGGTAAATAATGATGTTCATTTTCCGCTTCCTCTGGAGGATACGAAAGATGCCATCCGGTGGGTGAGAAAAAATGCGGATGTTTACAATTTTGACACTAATAATATTGGGCTTTTCGGGGCTTCTGCGGGTTCGCACCTGTCAATGCTTGCCGCTTACACTCAAGACAACGAATTTGTAGGAGATCCTGAGCTATCTTCTTATTCTGCAAAGGTGAATTATGTTGTTAATAACTTCGGACCGACGGATTTAAATAAACTTTTACATACCCGGGCCGGAAAAATTCCTGTGTTTTTCATTGGCCTATTCACCAAAAATATTGTTGATCTAAGAGAAAAACTTGTTCTTGGAATCTCCGGTTATGACATTAAAAAAGACAAAAGAAAGGCCGTTGAATATTTCAAAACCATTTCACCGATCACGTATGTTGATAACGGAGTTCCCACTTTAATTATACAGGGCGATAAGGATAAAGTTGTGCCCATTAATCAATCGAAAAAACTTCACAGAAAGCTTAAAAAAGAAGAAATAAAAAGTTCTCTCACCATTGTAAATGATGGTGTTCACGGCTTCAGAACGACAGATAAGGCTTATCTTGAAAAAATTGCCAATGAAATGGTAGATTTTATTGAAAAGCAGAAGAAATAATATTTAGTTATATTTTAAACTTAACTATTCGGGGGTTTATTTATCTAAAAATTATAATTTAAACTAATTTTCTATGAAAATAAAAAATTTACTCCGGATTTCTGCCTTTTGTTTCCTGATGATATCCTGCAGTTCTGATGATTCTTCGGAACAGCCCGGCCAAAACGAAGACCCTTCAACCGAAACAATGTATTTCCCTCCTTCAAACAGTGATGTTTGGGAAACAAAATCTATTTCCGCTCTGGGCTGGAATCAGAGTAAGGTTCAGGATTTATTGACTTACCTTGAAACCAAACATTCCAAAAGTTTTATCATTCTTCAAAACGGAAGGATTGTCATGGAAAATTATTTCAACGGGCATACCGCTACAACGCCCTGGTATTGGGCAAGTGCCGGCAAAACATTAACCTCAACCGTTACCGGAATTGCAGAACAGGAGGGATTTTTAAATATAAATAATAAAGTTTCCGACTACATAGGAACAGGCTGGACAAGCGAACCTTTGGCAAAGGAAAACCTCATCACCTGCAAAAATCTACTGACTATGACTTCCGGATTAGATGATAGTCTGGGCGATGATGTAAGTCCGGCAAATCTTCAATATAAAGCAGATGCGGGAACAAGATGGGCATACCATAATGTCTATGTAAAACTTCAGGATGTTGTTGCTGCAGCTACCAATCAGACCTGGTCACAATATTTCAACACAAAATTAAGAGACAAAATCGGGATGACTGGCAACTGGATCCAAAGCGGAGACAACAGTGTATATTGGAGTACGACAAGAAGTATGGCCCGTTTTGGATTAATGGCTTTAAATAACGGCAATTGGAACGGAACGCAAATTATTAATTCCAACTATTTTCAAAACGCTACGAATACTTCACAGAATATCAATCTTGCTTATGGATATTTGTGGTGGCTGAACGGAAAATCGAGCTATCATTTACCTCAGACACAGATCCAATTCAATGGAAAACTGATTCCCAATGCGCCGGATGACATGTTTTGTGCATTGGGAAAAAATGACCAGAAAATTTATGTTGTTCCCAGTAAAAAATTAGTCATTATCAGAATGGGAGACGCTGCAGATAATGTAAACCTTGCTCTCTCGGATTTTGATGATACTTTATGGCAAAAAATAAATGCAGTGATTAATTAATCGCTGCATTGTGTAAGTTCCCGCTATCCAACAAAATCCAATATTTCATCAGTTTTTATTTTTAAGTTTTTCAATTCTTTTAATTTCATTCAGTAATAAACGAAATGCAGGCTGCGCCATTCCTCCGTGATCGAAGCCATCGAGCTCATATAAAATGGTTTCTTTATGACCTTTAAGCTTCATCATTCGGGCCATGTAGGCGTTTTCCTCGTACCTTCCAAACAATTCCTTCTCACGGTCGCCCGTTATCAAAAGTAACGGCGGAGCATCTGCACGGATAAAGTGTAACGGAGCCATTTCATCGATTCTTGCATCCAGCTCATCAATTCCTTTTTCTTTTCTTGTTGTGAAATGAGAAATCATCTGTCCGCTGAAAGGTACGATTCCCGCCAGCTGATTAGCATCAATATTATATTTGTTTAAATACATTTTATTCAAACCTACCATGGCCGCCAGATAGCCTCCTGCAGAGTGTCCTGAAATAAAGATCAGTTTTTCACTTCCTCCATAATTTTTGATGTTTTTAAAAACCCATGCCGTTGCAGCCGCTGCATCTTCGATGTATTTCGGGCTGTTTACTTTTGGGGAAAGTCTGTAATTAACACCGATTACCGCAATTCCTTTATTCTTTAAACCTTCGGGAATTTCTTTTTGTCCGCCAGTCAGTCCTCCGCCATGGAACCATATTACAGTAGGAAAATTTTTCACATTTTTCGGAATATAAATATCAAGGACACATCTTTCATTGATGTAAGCATCAGATTTATTGATCTTTTCATCATAATAATGAATATTGTCGACTGTCTGGTAATCTTGAGAAAAAAGTGGTGTAGAAAATAAAGTAATAATTAAAAATATCAGCAACTTAGACATAGTAAAAGTAATTTTTAAACTCTAAATATACGAATTTCACATTGTCTCATTATGAGATTAATTTTAAATTTTATTTTGATTCCAATAGTTTGTATTTATTTTTTTAATCAAACTTAAAATCAAAAAATGGAATTTACTGATAATTAAAAAATACAGCTGTTAAAAGTTTAATTTTCAACCATAACTTATTATATTTAAAAACCAAACTACAAAAAATGATGAAACTAAATTTACTTGAAGAAACACGCTTCGAGAAAGTTCCCGTAAGCGTGTTCGGCAATTCTCAAACGGCTTCAGTGCATGTTGCCCATCGAATTGCAGAGATTATTAGAAAAAAAGAGGCCGAAAACACATTTGCCGTTCTTGGTTTGGCTACAGGGGTAACACCAATCAATGTATACAAAGAACTGGTAAGACTTCACAAAGAAGAAGGATTAAGTTTCCAAAATGTTATTACCTTCAATCTGGATGAATATTACCCGATGCAGCCCAATTCGCCACAGAGCTACGTAACTTTCATGTACGAACACCTTTTCAATCACATCGATATCCTGAAAAAAAACATTCACATTCCCAACGGAACAATAGCATTAGAAGAAATCCCTTCTTTTTGTCTGGAATACGAGAGAAAAATTGAAAGCTTAGGAGGATTAGATATACAAATACTGGGAATTGGACGTACGGGACATATTGGCTTTAACGAACCCGGTTCTGCTCCCAACTCAGGAACTCGTTTGGTAACCCTTGACGACCTTACAAGAAGAGACGCTGCCCATGATTTCGGAGGAAAAAGTTTTGTCCCGACAAAAGCAATTACCATGGGAATCGGAACCATTTTTAAAGCCCGGGAGATTATTTTGATGGCTTGGAACCGGAAGAAAGCTTCAATTATTAAAAAAGCGGTGGAAGGAGAAATTTCGGGAGAGGTTCCTTCAACCTATCTTCAATTGTCCAACAATGTGGAGTTTATCCTGGATGAAGCTGCCGCAAGCGAACTCACCCGTTTCGGTACACCTTGGCTGGTAAAAGATTGTATATGGACAGATGATCTTATTCATAAGGCGGTAATCTGGCTTGCCAATACTCTGCAAAAACCCATTTTAAAGCTCACTGAAGACGATTACAACAACAATGGAATGGCTCAGCTGGCAACGGAAAAAGGCCCGGTGTACAATATTAACATTCACATTTTCAACAAACTGCAACATACCATTACCGGCTGGCCCGGCGGAAAACCCAACGCTGATGATTCCCAACGTCCCGAGAGAGCCGAACCTGCAAAAAAACGCGTTCTTATTTTTTCACCTCATCCAGATGATGATGTGATTTCGATGGGAGGAACCTTTATCCGGCTGGTAGATCAGAAACATGATGTACATGTGGCATATCAGACTTCAGGAAATACTGCGGTATGGGATGATGATGCTTTACGTTTCGTAGAGTTTAATCTTGATTTTTCTGAAAAAATGAATATCGGTAATACTTCTCTGAAAGACATTTACCATAAAATGAGAACTTTCCTTAAAAACAAAAAGCCCAATGAAACGGATATTCCGGAGCTACAGACCGTAAAAGCACTCATCAGAAAAGGAGAAGCCATTGCGGGAGCACGGTATTGCGGGCTGAAAGATGATCATATCCATTTTCAATCGCTGCCTTTCTATGAAAGCGGTACCAATAAAAAAAATCCGGTTTCCGAAAAAGATATAGAATTTACTATTGAACTCCTCCAGAAAATAAAACCGCATCAGGTTTTCGCAGCCGGAGATTTTGAAGATCCGCATGGAACCCATATCATTTGTTTTAATATTGTTTTGGAAGCTTTAAAACATTTAAGAAAAACAGAAAACTGGGCTAAAAACTGCTGGCTTTGGATGTACCGCGGAGCATGGCATGAATTTGAGACCCACGAAATTGAAATGGCAGTACCTTTAAGTCCTCAGGAATTAGAGCAAAAAAAGCAGGCGATTTTTAAGCATCAAAGCCAGAAAGATAAGGCTGTTTTTCCGGGGGATGATTCCAGGGAATTCTGGCAGCGTGCAGAAGACCGAAATCGTGAAACAGCAAAGGCTTATGATAAATTGGGATTGGCAGAATATGAAGCAATGGAAGCTTTTGTAAGGTGGAAATTTTGATTTTTTCTATTCCCACAGATTTCACCGATGATTGCACAAATGTTATGTTTTAATTCTTATAAAAAAGAAAAGATATGTGCAATCATCTGTGAAATCTACTTCGTAGCTTCTGAACTATGTTCACAGGCCTTCAGTCTGTTTACCATGACAGTTTATATCTTCGTCAGTTTCGCGTATTTTAAAATTAAATTCTTTTCACCCTCATGCTGGAAAATCACTTTTGCTTTGATATTCTGAGGATCGGTCCCGTCTAAGAAAGTTACTTCCCCAATTCCAAAACGGTCGTGTCTTACCTTATCTCCCACTTCAATATCTTGCGAGGAAGCACCACTTGGGTTAATAATTTTCGCAGTAGCTACAGGTTTTAATTTACGAGGTTCAGCGATTGGTTTTGAACCTTCTGCCCTTTCGATGGTTTTCTTTTCAACTTTTTTGAAACTTCTCATTTCGGAAGGATGCTCGTCAAAAATATTTGATCTTACTCCTGAATTATTAATGAAACGCTTTTCAATAGCCGGATTTACAAATTCAATATATTCATCATCAATTTCACTTAAAAATCTCGAAGGTTCCGCATCCGTAATTTTTCCCCATTGGAAACGTGAAATCGCATAGGAGAAAAACACCTGTTTTTCGGCTCTGGTTAGGGCAACATAGAACAAACGCCTTTCTTCTTCCAGGTCTTCTCTGGTTGCCGAACTCATGAAACTTGGGAAAAGATTTTCTTCAAGGCCCACCAAATGCACCACCGGAAATTCCAGACCTTTTGAAAGGTGAATGGTCATTAATGAAACCATATCATCCTCACTCTCTTTATCCTGAGTATCTGCAGAAAGGGCAATATTTTCAAGGAAATTCGATAAACTCGGATCTCCGTCTTCCAGCTGCATCTGCTCTTCAATGAAACCCTGCATTGAGTTCATTAATTCCTGAACGTTTTCCACTCTTGAAATACCTTCCGGAGTCTGATCGTCTTTTAAAAATTTGATTAAACCACTTCGTTTGGCCACTTCCATTGCTACATTGTAAGCCGTTTCTGTTTTTAATAGCACTTCAAACGCTTTGATCATCGACCAGAAGTCGTTCAGTTTATTCAAAACCCCATTGTTAAAACCTAAATGTGGTGCATACATCGGAAGATTGTCTAATACTTTTGAAACTGAAACATTTTGAGCATCTGCAAAAACGATCAGTTTGTTCTGAGTAGTTTCACCAATTCCCCTGGCCGGATAATTGATAATTCTCATCAACGCTTCAGAATCGCTTTCGTTAATTAATAGTCGAAGATATGCCAATAAATCTTTCACCTCCTTTCTTTGGTAGAAAGACAAGCCACCGTAAACTTTATACGGAATATTTTTACGCCTCAAAGCATCTTCAAAAGCACGCGTCTGGGAGTTTGTTCTGTACAGAATGGCAAAATCGCTGTATTTTCTTTGTTCGCGGTTTCGGATTTCCCAGATATTTCCGGCCACAAAATTGGCTTCATCTGCATCGGAAAGAGAACGGTATACTTTAATTTTTTCCCCTTCTTCATTTTCACTGAAAACATTTTTCTTAAACTGCTGAAGGTTTTTTGCAATTACAACATTTGCTGCATTTACGATATTCTGTGTCGAACGGTAATTCTGCTCCAAAGACACTGTAACGGCGTCGGGATAATCTTTTTTAAAATTTAAGATATTATAAATATTCGCACCACGGAAAGAGTAGATCGACTGAGCATCATCTCCTACTACACAAATATTTTCAAATTTTGATGCTAATGCTTTAACGATCAGATACTGAGAATGGTTCGTATCCTGGTACTCATCCACCAGAATATATCTGAATCTGTCCTGATATTTTGCTAAAACTTCCGGAAAACGGGTTAATAATTCATTGGTTTTCAACAACAAATCATCAAAATCCATCGATCCGTTTTTGAAGCACTGCTCTACATATCTCTGATAAATCTGTCCAATGAATTTCATGTTGGCTTTTTCATCAGCTTCCATCAATTCAGGATTATTAAAGTACGCTTTTACCGTGATCAGATTATTTTTATAGGTGGAAATTCTTGCCTGAACTTTTTTAGGTTTATACAAATCTGCATCGATATTCATGTCTTTTAAAACCTTTTTAATAACATTCAGAGCATCCTGCTGATCATAGATCGTAAAGTTCGAAGGATATCCCAGATAATGGGCTTCACTTCTCAGAATTCTTGCAAAAACAGAGTGAAAAGTTCCCATCCAAAGGCTTCTTGCGTTGCTTTGTCCCACCACTTTCGCGATACGTTCTTTCATTTCGCGGGCGGCTTTGTTGGTAAAAGTTAAAGCCAAAATATTAAAAGGATCTACCCCATTTGTAATTAAATGAGCAATACGCATCGTAAGTACACGCGTTTTCCCGGAACCGGCTCCTGCAAGAACCATCAAAGGTCCCTGTAAAGTGGTAACGGCTTCAAATTGTGATTCATTCAGTCCTTTCAGATAATCCTCCATGCTGCAAAAATTTTTGGGAACACAAAATTAGTGTATTATATGGAGAATTCAAATTTGTATTTGGAAGTTACTGTTTTTAAATTTTAAAGTATGTTTTTTTATTCTTTTTTAGAAGCAATTTCCCGCTTTTCGTTGCAATCTTTTTTTGCAAAAAAGGATTTCCACTGCAATCGGGGCTAGGGTTACAGTCGTTTTAAAAACGTTTGGAAAATATCCACTGTTTGTCATCCTGTTAAGGATCCAGGCTCGAATCTTTTCAAATTATTTCCTAATACTACGCTTAGATCCCTAAGGGATGACAAACTTTGTGAAAATAAACTGGAAAATTCAATACATTACTCACACATTTTACTGATATTAAATTGCCTGAGTTATTTTGATAAAAAATCATTTACAGATTGTAACATTTAAAGTAAATTTGGCACTAATTGACAAAACAATTTCTACTTTATGAAAAAGCGACTTCTTTCTGTTGCTGCAGCGGCTTTCTTCGGGATGGCTCTGAATGCACAACAAATTAAATTTGAAGAGTATGACTTACCAAACGGTCTTCACGTAATTCTTCATCAGGATAATTCTGCACCGGTAGTTACAACAGGTGTAATGTACCACGTAGGTGCAAAAGATGAAGTAAAAGGAAGAACAGGTTTCGCTCACTTCTTCGAGCACCTTTTATTCGAAGGAACACCCAACATCAAAAGAGGTGACTGGTTCAAGATAGTTTCTTCAAACGGAGGGCAAAACAATGCCAACACAACAAACGACAGAACGTACTACTACGAGACTTTCCCATCAAACAACGAACAATTGGGTCTTTGGATGGAAGCTGAAAGAATGCGTCATGCGTTGATCAACCAAGTTGGTGTAGATACTCAAAGAGAGGTTGTAAAAGAAGAGAAAAGATTGAGAATGGATAACCAGCCTTACGGAAATCTTTTCACCACAATTCAGAAAAACTTATTCACAAATCACCCGTACAACTGGCCAACGATCGGTTCTATGGAAGATTTGAATGCTGCGAAACTAGACGAGTTCCAGGCATTTTATAAAAAATATTACGTTCCGAACAACGCTACTTTAGTGGTTGCAGGAGACATCAAGCCTGAGCAGACTAAAAAATGGATCGAGGCTTATTACGGAAGCATTCCAAAAGGAACTCTTTATCCTAAAAACTTCCCGAAAGATGCTCCTATCACTCAGGAAAAAGAAGTAACGGCTACAGACCCGAACATCCAGCTTCCGGCGTATGTTTTTGCGTACAGAACACCTAGCAACAAGGAAAAAGATGCCTATGTTTTAGATATGCTTTCTTCTTATTTAAGTAATGGTAAATCTTCAGTTTTATATAAAAAATTGGTAGATCAGGATAAAAAAGCGCTTCAGGTAGCAGCTTTCAACCAAGGTCTTGAAGATTACAGTATTTTCGCATTCTTCGCTATTCCGATGGGACAGACTACAAAGCAGACTTTACAGGCAGACATCGATGCTGAGATCAAAAAACTTCAGACTACTTTAATTTCCGAGGAAGATTATCAGAAACTTCAAAACCAATACGAAAACCAGTTTGTAAACGCAAACTCAAGCATACAGGGGATTGCAGCTTCATTGGCTACAAATCACGTATTGATGGGCGATACCAATTTAATTAATAAAGAAATCGACATCTACAGATCTATCACAAGACAAGATCTGCAAAATGTGGCTAAAAAATATCTTAATTCCAACCAAAGAATAATCATCAATTACGTACCTGAAAAGAAATAATCTTTCAAAATTTTAGGTTTACACTTGATTATTAAAATTAAATTTTTACAAATGAAAAAGCAATTAACATATATAGCTGCAGCGTTTTTCTTTACAGGAATGGTTTCAGCACAAAAAATTGATCTTAATGCAATGCCAAAACCGGGACCTACTCCTGCGATAAACATTGCTAAGCCAAAGACTTTCCAACTAAGCAACGGTCTTACGGTAATGGTGGTTGAAAACAACAAACTGCCAAGAGTAAACGCCAGCCTTTCTATGGACAGACCTCCTTACTATGAAGGAAGTGTAGTGGGAGTAAGCGAAATCATGGCAGAACAGTTCGAAAACGGAACGACAAACATGAGCAAAGATGATTTCAACAAAAAAGTGGATTATCTTGGAGCAAATCTTAGCTTCTCTTCAAACGGTGCCTCTGCCAATACATTATCAAAATATTTCCCGGAAGCTCTGGGATTAATGGCTGATGCTATCGTAAACCCGAAATTCTCGGCAGAAGAAATTCAAAACTCTAAAGACAGAGCCATTGAAGGATTAAAATCTGAGGAAAAAAATGCATCTTCTATTGCATTAAAAGTTTCTAATGCTTTAGTATACGGGAAAAATACTTCAAGAGGAGAATTTGAAACGGTAGAATCTATCAACAAAATCCAATTAGCTGACGTACAGAATATTTATAAAAAATATTACGCTCCGGATAACGCTTACCTGGTAATCGTTGGTGATGTGAAATTCGACCAGGTAAAACCATTGGTTGAAAAAGCTTTCAGCGGCTGGAAAAAAGCCAACACTCCTATTTCACAGCTTGAGCCGGCTTCTAATGTTGCAAAAACCGAGATCAATGTGGTAGATGTACCTTCAGCGGTACAGTCTGTTGTTTCTTTAAATAACCTGAATAACCTGAAAATGAAAGATCAGGATTATTTTGCAGCAACCATTGCCAACTACATCCTTGGAGGTGGGGGTGAAGCAAGGCTTTTCATGAACCTTCGTGAAAAAAACGGTTTCACATACGGTGCTTATTCCAGCATGAGCGCAAGCAAATATTCTCCACAATTCTCTGCAAGTGCAAGTGTGAGAAATGAAGTTACAGATAAAGCAGTTAAGGAATTCATGAACGAGCTTAATGCAATCTCAACTGTAAAACCTGAAGAATTAGAAAATGCCAAAGCCAAGCTGAAAGGTTCTTTCATCCTTTCATTGGAGCAGCCGGCTACCATTGCAAGATTTGCATTAAACCAAAAGGTTCAGGATCTTCCTGCAGATTTCTATACAAACTACTTAAAATCTATCGATAAAGTAACAGCTGCAGATGTTTCAAACGCTGTAAAACATACTATTTTACCCAACCAAAGCAGAATTTTCATCGCTGGTAAAGCTTCTGATATTTCTGAGGGTTTAGAAAAATTAGGCTACCCTGTAAAATATTTCGATAAAGAGGCTAATCCTGTTGCAAAACCAACTACACAAAAAGTGGATGCCAATGTAACGGTAGCTTCTATTGCAGACAAATACATCAATGCTATCGGAGGAAAAGCTAATTTGGCTAAAATTTCTTCCTATACAATGAATGCTTCTATGTCTATGCAAGGGCAAAATATTGATTTTAAAATCATTAAAGCTCAAGGTGGAAAGGAATTAACAACCGTAACGGCGATGGGACAGGTTGTTCAGAAGCAGGTATTTGACGGGAAAACAGGATATTCTGAGCAAATGGGACAAAAAGTTCCTATGAAAGCTGAGCAAATTGCTGAAAAACAGAAAAATACTGAGCTTTTCGAAGAGTTAGGTTTCGCAAAATCTCCTGATTATAAAGTAACCGGAATTGAAAAAGTAAATGGTGAAGATTCTTACGTAGTAAAAGGTGGTGATACAACTTACTATTACAGTGTAAAATCAGGCTTGAAAACAGGAGAAACCAAAACGGTAAAAGCACAAGGAAAGGAAATGAGCATTCCTACAACATTCTCAGATTACAAAGATGTATCGGGTGTAAAAATGCCTTACAGCATCTCTGTAAACCAAATGGGAATGGATATGACCATGACTGTAAAATCTTACGAAGTAAATCAGGCTAAAGACGCTGATTTTAAATAAAAACTTCCTGTGTTTATGGAAAAAACGGCAACAATGGTTGCCGTTTTTATTTTTATTTACATTTGGCCGCTTCTTTTTTTGTCGTTCGATAAAAAAAGATTAAATTTGCCCATTCAAAAAGATATCAAATTAATGGATTCTATATTTATACTATTGATGGTTCTTATTATGATTGCCAGCGTTTTATTGGTAATCATTGTTATGGCTCAAAACCCAAAAGGAGGAGGTCTTTCCAGTACTTTCGGAGGTGCATCTTCTGCACAGTTTGGAGTACAGAGAACCAATGACTTTATGGAAAAAGCAACATGGACTCTAGGAGGAACTATCATCGTTCTTATCCTTTTAAGCGTTGTACTTACAGGTAAACCTGCACAAACAGCACCTGTTCAACAGCAGCCAGTAAAACAAGAAGCACCTGCTAAATCTGCTCCTGCTTCTTCTACACCTGCACAGACGCCAGCTACTAAATAAGCAAATAATATTTTTACATAAATAAAGCAACTCAATTGAGTTGCTTTATTGTTTTAGCTTGATTTCTAATTCTTTCTGAAGGAATTCCAATAATCGTTCTGATCCTTTATAAAAAGACATTCTATAAAAGAATCCAGAGACATTTTATAAAGAACATCTTTAGCCAGCTTCTGAAAATCTGTCTTAAAGAATTCAGGATCCAATTGAATATTCTTGCGATCGATCACCAAAATATTATCCGGGGTATAGAATGGGTAATTTTTAATATCAAAATTCGTAGTGATCAGTTTTCTTCCGGAAGCCAGCACTTCAAAAGTTCTGATTGTTAATCCATTCTGAAAAGGCTTATTGATATCAAGTACGGATTTCGTTTTTTTATAAAAATCTATGATCTGCTCATGATTAAGCTTATCAAAACTTACTTTATCAATATCAAACTGCTTTAAATTTTTATCAATAATTTTTTTTAATCTGAAAGTAAATCTTCCCATTGCATAATAATAAAAGTATGACCTTAGCTTAAGTTGATCGGCAATAGCTTTTATTTTTTCTCCCACAATATACCGATCCGTATGTGCGCTGCCTATAAAAACAATGTCATATTCCGGTAAACTTTGATTCTGGCTTAAATTTTCATATTCGTCCAGATAAAAAAGCGGTCTGAAATTCAGATTATACTTAACTGAATCATTATATTCAAAAGTAAATTTTTTATCAAAATATTTTAAATTAGAAATGAGATTAGGATATTCCGTCAAAGGATCAAAATTATAGTAGATCATTTCCATTTTAGGGTTATTTTCCTTTATTTTTTCAAGAAAAAAAGCAGGAATTGCTTCACCTTTTATCAACAGGAAATAATCGTATTTTTTATGTTTAATCTCATTCAAAATAAGATTGTAATATTTATTTATTTTTAAATGATACAACCTTTTATTAAGACGAATGATTCCTTTGGAAAGATTGGAATTGGAAGGTCTTTCATCATAAAAATCCACTTCATTTCCCATCTCAGTAAGTCTTTTTGCTATGGCTCTTTCATATTTAAAAAAACTGACTGATAAGAAAAGAATTTTTTTGTTTTTCAGGATGATCATTTTAAAAGTCCTTTTACTTTCATCTCTTCCAGAGATTCTTTGAACTTCACATCCTGAATATTTTGTTGCAATACCCAGTTGGTAAACTTAGACATTCCTTCTTCAAAAGATATTTTCGGCTGAAAGTTTAGTCTTGATTTAATCTTGCTGATATCTGCAAAATTGTGCCTGATGTCACCCAAACGGAATTGCCCTGAAATATTGATTTCGAAATCGATATTATAAAATTTTCTGAGATTTTCTGCAACGGTCGTTACGGCCGTTGAAACTCCGGTCCCAACATTGAAAATCTCTCCGTTTGCGGCATCATTTTCAATACATTTTATCGTTGCTTCCACTGCATCATCGACGTGAATGAAATCTCGGGATTCTCTTCCGTCTTCAAAAACATTAATATTATTTCCATTAAGAATCTGGGATGAAAAAATAGATAAAATTCCCGTATATGGATTCAACAAAGACTGACCTTCGCCATACACATTCTGGAATCTCACCGCAACCGGTGCCACTCCCATCGATGAACAGGCAGTCATCACCATTTGTTCCTGGGTATATTTTGTAATTCCGTAAATGGATGTCGGATGTATTTTAGATTCTTCGTCTGTAGGAAGTGCGGTAAGCGTCTGTCCGTCAGGATAAATAATATCAAACTTCCCACTTCTCATCTCTGCAACATTTCTCGGTTTTGGATAGATCAATCCTAATTCCGGATGCAGATATTTTCCTTCGCCGTACACTGCCCTGGAAGATGCAATGACAACTTTCTTCACATTATGAGGTTTATTTACCAGAAGATCAAGCATTTTTGATGTCCCGGAAACATTCACTTCCGTATATTTTTCAATCTCATACATCGATTGCCCGGTTCCTGTTTCTGCAGCCAGATGTACAATCACTTCCTGTCCTTCAATCGCTTTTTCCCAATCTTCAAGGTTGATAATATCTCCGTGAATGAAATTGACCTTACCTAAAATACTCCTGTACAGCGGCGAATCTTCTTCAGGGTTTTCCCCGTGGATCTGGGAAGAAAGATTATCTAAAACAGTAACTTCATATCCTTTTTTCCTAAGTTCCAATGACAACTTACTTCCAATAAATCCGGCTCCTCCTGTTATGAGTATTTTCATGCTTATTTGTGTAATGTTTAATTTTTTGTTTTCCTTATATTATAATAAAAGGTTCGGAACAGCAAAAGTAAATATTTTGCTTTGTAAAAAAGCCTAAATGTCACATATTGAATAAAACTTATTTTTTTCAGTGTATACATTTCTTTTAAATTTTTTCTAAAACCTTTAGCCATTTCCGGAAGATTTGCAGATAAACCTGAAACCCCGAATGTTCTCTTTCCCTTTCCTACAGTCACTAAACTCTCGTCCAAGATATACATTTTATTTTTCAATGAAACCTTCATCCAGTAATTAACATCTTCGGCATATCTCTGCTCATCATCAAAATATCCGGTATTCTCAAGTACTTTTTTACTGAACATTACAGTTGAAGGTTGGGCTTCATTTCTTATCAGAAGCTTCCTAAAGGTTATTTCCGCCAGTCCGTTTTTTACACGGTAAGGAAAAAGAATTTTACTGTTATTTCTTGCGGTCGCCAGAAAATCGATTTTCAAATCATTTTCAAAGTGCTGTATCTGTTTTTCAATTTTATTTGCGTGCCACTCGTCATCTGCATCCAATAGAGCGATATAATCTCCTTTTGCAACTTTTAGTCCTGTATTTCTGGCTTTAGAAACTCCACCATTTTTTTGATGTAATAAAATAATATTCATCCGTGGATTTTCTCTCATATAATTTTCTACAATTGTCGTGCTTTTATCTATAGAGCCATCGTTTACAATAATAATTTCAAATTTTTCCAGAGGAAAAGTCTGATTTTTTACAGAATCTAAAGCAGAAACTATAGACTGCATTGCATTATACATGGGAACAATTACAGAAATCATTTAATTTTCTTTAAACTTATTTTTAAAAACGCCAAAAGCCAAAGCAATGATTACAAATGGCATACACATATTGAAAAAACTAAGATCAAAAAAAGATTTTGTAATCATATCTGTATAACCATATTTTGCAAAATACATGATAAAAGGTACGAAAACACAAATAAACAGCAAAGTTCCGGCACGAAAAGTAATGTCTGAAAATGATCGTATCTTGAAAGACAGTACAAAAGCTGTCAAAATATATAAAATACTAAGTAATAATGGTTGTTTCCCCCCTTGAATCATAAGCGGGTTATGCTTCATAAAAACATCAAAACCAGGTGCATTGTGAAAGAAAAGATAGGTAACAGCAGCAACTGTGATTATGAAAATCACAGCGAACCGTAATTTCTCCAAAATTGAAAAATCATAAAACTTTTTAAACAATAAAATAATCAGTGGAATAGTTGATGAAAGTCGTGTCATTAAAATCAATGCCGATAAAAATGAAACCAATTCAAGTTTCATATTATTTTTCGTTAAAAATTTATTCCAGATTAAAAATGTAAATCCTACGACAATAATAAAATTGGAAAATAAATCACTCTTCACATATACTTCCCACAAATAACTTGGTGAAAGAAAAAGTAAAATCAATACTACTAGTCTTTGTTTATAATTCGTGAAAATTTTAAAGATCAAATACGAAAAAAGTAAAAAACAGAAAGATTGCAGATATCCTACACTTCCGAAAAGAAGGTAAAAAGGCATTCCTAACACAATAAGCATGGGAAGATTAGAAGATTCCCGACCCATATGATCCGGAATATTATAAGGATATTGCCCGTTCAATATCGCTTTTATACCTATTTCCATAGCAGACCAGCGATCTACATTCAGGGAATTTCCGTCAATTTTATAATTCAGGTAAACACTAAAAAGGAAGAACAAAACAATCCCAAACCAGAATAATATTTTATAAAAATTCTCTTTAAAATTAAATTTTACATATAAAAAACTCACTCCCGGAACAGCCAGCAAATAGACAATTAAAAGCAATACATTATAATTCTCACCGTATTTGATGATAAACAAAGAATTTATAATAAGGTAAATTAAAAAAGTACTGTATTTTTTAATTGTATCTAAAGAAGT
>CBFGVN010000023.1:0-17903 GCA_965651845.1 uncultured Chryseobacterium sp.
TACCATAGATCGATGATGCTCCTTTAATTACTTCAATTCTTTCGATCACTGAAGGGTCGATCACTCTCAGATCTCTTGCTCCGTTTCGAAGCGGAGTAGACTGCGGAATTCCATCAATCAAAACCAAAACCTGACGGCCTCTTAACGTCTGTCCGGTATTGGAAGTCTGCCCCGAGCTTGTCGCCAGACTCGGAACTGTATATTGCAAAATACTTGTAATGTCTGAATTGACCGTTAATTGAGACTGAACTTGCTTTTCACCGACAATTGTCACAGAGCTCGGGATTTCCTTAATGCTTTCTTTTTTTCTTGAAGCCGTTAATACAACTTCATCTACATTCTTAGTTTGTAAAGTGTCTTTTTCCTGTGCAAAAGCAGTGATTGTTCCCAGACAAGCTGCTGATAAAAGAGCCTTTTTCATTATATTTTCTTTCCTAGTTTTTTCTTTTTGCCCCACCATACCAGAAATCCTGTCACCGGTAATGATGTACAGATTATTCCTGCGATAAACCAGATGATTTTTCCCACAATACCAAAGTATGAACCGGTATGAATGTCATAATTCGCATTGGCGTACTTTTCTGCGTTGGTAAGATCCTGATGAGGTTTGTTTGATAATAATTTTCCTGAATATTTATCGAAAACAGCCTGATTTCTAATGGCAAATTTCCCCTCTTCACCATAGACTGTTACAGGAATGTTTTTTAATTCTTTTCCTTTTTTATTTTTTCCGTTTAATGGAATTCTAAAGCTTGAAGATCCGGCGTACAATTTTCTTGTTTCCTGAGCAGTAACATCAAAAACCGAATTTCTTTTTCCCGATAGCGAATCCGGAGATTTTATCTCCTTTTCTTTTGGAAGCTCAAGGGATCCGGATAATGTAACATTGAATGCATTTTTTACCCACGGATAAGCAAAGTAAATTCCTGATAAGCTTAGCAATAAAGCGATAAATGAAGCATAAAATCCCAAAATACGATGAAGATCATAGTTTTTTCGTTTCCATGTTTTTACATTTTCCCAATTAAACCAGAATCGCTCTTTTCCTGCTTTTTTGTTTTTGGGCCACCAAAGAATAATGCCTGTAATCAGCATTATGATGAACAAAATCACAGGGATTCCCACTACATATTTTCCCCAGTCCGATTTTAATAATAAACTCCAGTGAATGGCTTTTAAAATAGGGAAGAGGTCGTATTTTTCATCATAAATTCCCAGAATCTGCCCGTTGTACTGATTCACATAAACCAGCTTGTTGACTTTCACTTCATCAAAATAATTCCACGCTTTTTTGTCTTTTTCGTAATATAAAAACTCATAGGACTTATTTTTATCCAAAGGAATTTCAACGGAGCTTATAGGGTATTTTTCATTAATTTCCAGGGAAATTTTTTCTTTCAAAACCTCAATAGAAAGAGGATGCTGAGTAATCGTTTCAGTTTTTACATAAATAGCATTTTTTCGTAAAACACTTTGGATCTCATCTTTAAAAACATACATCGTCCCCGTTAAAGAAACAATAAAAACAATCACACCAACGGACAAGCCAAACCACAAATGCAGTTTGGCAGACCATTTTTTGGTGAATGAAGGTTTCCTTTTATAGTGATGCTTCTTCTCCATGCTGAAAAAGCTAACCGGGAGATTAGCTTTTGATTATTTAAAATTTATATGTTACACTTCCCAAAACATTTGCTAACGGCTGAGCATTTGCTGTAGTATATCCGTTCCAGTATTGTTCGTTTGTAAAATTGTCTACTTTTATCCCAATTCTGAATTTTTTTGCATCGTAAAATGCATTAGCATTTAAAACAAAGTACTTCGGAAGAATAAAAGTTCCCATTGATGTTGAGTTTACAATTTTGTTATCACTTGCATAATTCCCTCCAACTCCAAATCCAAGACCTTTTAATTTTCCATCTAAGAATTGATAGCTTGCGTTAAAGTTAACTAACCAAGGAGAAGAAGCAGTTGCCGGTCTTCTTCCGTTTACAGTAGGATCAGCTTCTATATACTTCATATCATTATAACTTACTCCGGCAATTACTGAAAATCCTTTAATTAGGTAAGCATTGGCTTCCAACTCCACTCCTTTACTTGTTAGTGAGCCCGCCTGATTCTGAACAGCCTGTCCTGTATTTGTAAGTTCACCAGTATTTAAAAGAGTGTTTTTTACTTCGATGTTATAATAGCTAACAGTTGTATTAATTCTTCCTTTTAAAAGATTTGTTTTAAACCCTCCTTCAAATTGATTGGCTGTTTCAGGGTCAGGAAGAGTTAGATTCCCACTCTTGTCTGATACGTAATAACTATTTATAGTAAAGCTATTTTGATAATTTCCAAAAACAGAAATTTTTTCAGGGATGATCTGGTAGACAATTCCAAATTTTGGAGACCATGCAGATTGATTATAAGAATCGGCTATTTTACTACCTATTTTACCTCCTTTATAATTATTACTTTCATATCTTACAGAAGCAAGAATATTAAGACCCGTAATGGGAGTTAAAACATTTGAAATATATCCACTATAAATATCTTTTGTTCCTAAAATAGGATACGTATTATTCGTTTCAAAATCATAATTAGGAAGATTTCGATAATAATTGTAAGTTGCTTCTAAGGCTTGAGCATTCATATTGGTATAGTCTGCTCCTTTAAAAGGAACCCAATCGAAATTTGTGAAAATAAAACGTTGATTATCTTTGGTTCTCATATAATCAAAACCGGCAACAGTTCTGTTTCTCATACTTCCAAGATTAAAATCAAGATTAAAATTCTGCTGTATCTGGAAATATGTTTTTTTACTGTCTTCAGTAGATTGATCTGCTCTCATAATCCCTAATTCTGATGAATTATTTGGATTAGGTGCAAAATAGAAATATGGATTGAAACCATCTGAATATGAATAAGAAGTGCTCACATTCGTCGATGATTTTATATGCTCATTGATTTTATAATTAACCTGCCCAAAGAAATTTCTAGCTTTTGCTGTTGTTTTTACTCCATCACCATAATAACTTTGTTTATAATCATATCCTAACTTTTCCAGCTGATTCATATTATCAACTCCTAGGTCTGAAGATGGAAAATAAAAGAAAAATGCTGTTTCGGGATATGCATTTGTTTCATACATTTCCAGTTCTGCGTTAATCTCTAAATTTTCTGTAGGACGATAAGTAAGGGAAGGCGTGAATGCATAAAATGAATTTTTAGCATCTGATTTCTGGAATGTTCCCTGATTGGTATAAGCTGTATTTAGTCTGAACAGTAATTTTTTATCTTTTGTTAATGGCGCATTGACATCAGCTTGAACTCTATAATAATTATAGCTGCCACCTGCTAATGAAACGGCTCCAGCAAATGTTTCAAAAGGCTTTTTAGTTACTCTGTTTACAACACCTCCATAAGAAGTTATATTACTTCCAAATAATGTAGCTGAGGGGCCTTTTAAGACTTCAATTCTTTCGACATTAATTGCATCCATAGATGTAGTGATAGGAGCTACTAAGCCATTTCTTACGGAATTTGCTGAAACAAAACCTCTTAAATTTAAGAAAATTCCACCGTCACCTGCTCTATTAGTAGCACTCCACATTTTTTGTGCTCCAGGAACGTTTCTAAAAGCATCATCTACATTAAATAATAACTGATTTTCTAAAACACCCTTATCAATAGATGAGTAAACCTGTGGATCTTCAATAGCTTTTAAAGGCATTTTGTTTGAATAATCGCTGTCTTTTTTAGCATAGATATTAATAATTACTTCATCAATATTTTTTGTGTTTGTAGAATCCTTTTTCTCTTGTGCGAACATTAGCATAGAACCCAGCATTGAGGCACAGACCAGTACATTTTTCATGAAGCTTAAATTTTTTTGCAAATATATTGTTTTTAATTATTCTAAATAAATTACAGGATTGATATTTATCATAAAGTTATTATACAATAAATAGCAAAAACCCGCTACAAGTTGTACTGTAGCGGGTTTGAAGTATTTTTAAATTATTTTTCCTAAGCAGGAATTTCTCCTTTGTATAAGAATGAAATAATTTCTTTGTTCAGTTTGTCGATCATTTCGCTGAATAAATGGAAAGATTCCTGCTTGTAAATTACCAACGGATCTTTCTGCTCATAAACGGCACCTTGAGAGGATCTTCTCAAATCGTCCATTTCACGAAGATGAAGCTTCCAGTTTTCATCGATGATGGATAGAGTAATGTTCTTTTCAAAATCATTCACCAGGCTTTCACATTTCGTTTCGTATGCTTCCTTAAGGTCTGCTACGATTGTCATTGTTTTGTGACCGTCTGTAAAAGGAACTTGAATCATTTTAAACATAGAACCTTGATTCTGATATACATTCTCAATAATCGGGAATGATTTTTCTTTCAGTAAGTTCAGTTTCATCTGATAATCTTCCTGAGCTGCTTTGAATAAAATATTCGTTAAGTCCTGAACTGTTTTAGATTTAAAATCATTTTCAGAGACAGGAGATTCCATCGTGAAAGTTTTGATGATCTCGTATTCAAAATCTTTATAATTTCCTGATGCTTTTCCTTTCGCAGCGATAGAATTGGCCACATCGAAAATCATGTTGGTAATGTCATACTTCAGGTGATCTCCAAAAAGAGCATTCTTTCTTCTTTTGTAGATTACGTCACGCTGCTTATTCATTACATCATCATACTCAAGAAGTCTTTTTCTGATTCCGAAATTGTTTTCTTCTACTTTCTTCTGAGCTCTTTCGATAGACTTGGTAATCATAGAGTGCTGAATCACTTCACCTTCTTTATGACCCATTCTGTCCATCATTTTAGCAATTCTTTCAGAACCGAATAGACGCATCAGGTTGTCCTCAAGAGACACATAGAACTGCGAACTTCCAGGATCTCCCTGACGTCCCGCTCTACCTCTCAACTGTCTGTCTACACGTCTTGAATCGTGTCTTTCTGTACCGATAATGGCTAAACCTCCTGCTTCTTTTACCTCTTTCGTAAGCTTGATATCCGTACCACGACCTGCCATGTTGGTAGCAATCGTTACAACTCCTGGCTGACCGGCTCCTGCAACGATTTCTGCTTCTTTCTTGTGAAGCTTCGCGTTAAGCACCTGGTGAGGAATTTTTCTTAACTGAAGTGCTTTTGAAAGCAACTGAGAGATTTCTACAGAAGTTGTACCCACTAAGACAGGTCTTCTTGCTTCTGTTAATCTTTCGATTTCTTCAATTACGGCGTTATATTTTTCTCTGTTTGTTTTGAAAACTAAGTCTTGTCTGTCATGTCTTAAAATAGGACGGTTGGTAGGAATTACCACAACGTCTAGTTTGTAGATTTCCCAAAGCTCACCGGCTTCTGTTTCCGCAGTACCTGTCATCCCCGCAAGCTTGTTGTACATACGGAAATAATTCTGAAGGGTAATGGTTGCAAAAGTTTGGGTTGCAGCTTCAATTTTTACATTTTCTTTCGCTTCAATCGCCTGGTGAAGACCGTCTGAATAGCGTCTTCCTTCCATGATACGACCCGTTTGTTCGTCAACGATTTTTACTTCCCCGTCAATTACTACATATTCATCATCTTTTTCAAATAATGTATATGCTTTTAATAATTGACTCATGGTGTGAACTCTTTCAGATTTTTCTGCAAAATCGGAGAAAAGTCTTTCTTTAGCTTCAAATTCTTCTTCTTTAGATAAATTTTTAGCTTCCAGTTCAGCGATTTCAGTTCCGATATCCGGAAGAACGAAGAAATTCGGGTCAGAATTTCCTTGAGACATGTATTCAACACCTTTGTCTGTAAGATCAACCTGATTGTTCTTTTCTTCGATTACGAAATAAAGGTCTTTATCTACAATCGGCATATCACGGTTGTTGTCCTGCATGTATTGAGCTTCAACTTTTTGAAGCAATGCACGGTTTCCGCTTTCCGATAAAAATTTGATTAATTGTCTGTTTTTAGGAAGACCTCTGTACGCCTGAAGCAATTTGAATCCCCCTTCTTTTGTGTTTCCGGCTGCGATTAGTTTTTTCGCTTCATTAAAGATGGTGGAAACAGTTTTCTTTTGAACTTCAACAATTCTGTCGATAGAAGGCTTTAAAACATCAAATTCCTGTCTGTCTCCTTGTGGAACCGGACCTGAAATGATCAAAGGTGTTCTTGCATCATCTACTAATACAGAGTCTACCTCGTCGACGATTGCAAAGTTCAGCTCTCTTTGTACCAGCTCTGAAGGTGAAGTTACCATGTTATCTCTCAGATAATCGAAGCCGAATTCGTTATTCGTTCCGTAGGTAATATCTGAATTGTATGCTTTTCTTCTTCCGTCTGAGTTTGGTTGGTGATTATCGATACAGTCGATCGACATTCCGTGGAATTGGTACAAAGGCCCCATCCAAGCCGAGTCTCTTTTGGCAAGATAGTCGTTCACGGTTACCACATGAACTCCTCTTCCCGGAAGTGCATTTAAGAAAATCGGAAGCGTACCTACCAAGGTTTTACCTTCACCGGTTGCCATTTCGGCAATTTTACCGCTGTGAAGAATAACCCCGCCGATGAACTGTACATCGTAATGTACCATGTCCCAAAGTACAGGCGTTCCGGCAGCATCCCATGAGTTTTTCCAAACAGCTTGATCTCCCTGAATTTCTACGAAATCTTTACCTGCAGCCGCCAATTGTCTGTCCCAATCGTTTGCAGTAACACGGATTTCTCCGTTCTGAGCCCATCTTCTTGCTGTTTCTTTCACCAAAGCAAAAGCTTCAGGAAGGATCTGGCTTAAAATTTTCTCTTCAATTTCGTATGATTCTTTCTTTAGAGACTCAATTTTTGAAAAAAGAGCTTCTTTTTCATCCACGTTGGTAGATGTTTTGATCTGCTCCTGAATCTGTTCTATCTGAGCTGTTATTTTGCTGGTTGCAGATTTAATATTCTCTTTAAACTCAGCAGTTTTTTCTCTTAAACCATCATCAGACAATTGCTGAATGGTAGGTTCAACAGCTTTGATTTTTGTTACAACTTTTTTTACTTCTTTTAGGTCCTGCGCTTTTTTGTCTCCCAAAAACCCTTTAAGAACTTTGTTTAAAAAACTCATAAATTTTTTACTTTATGCTTAAAGCGATATACTTTAAGCGTTTTATTAACACGCTTATTGCGTAAAAATTGATATTTAAAAAAGGGCAAAAAAGCTTTAAGCCTATTGCCTAAAGCTTATCGCTTTAATTAATATTCGTCTTCGTTCCAAAGGAAATCTTCATCCGTTGGGTAGTCACTCCAAACTTCCTCAATAGATTCATAAATTTCGCCTTCGTCTTCGATTGCCTGAAGGTTTTCAACTACTTCCATAGGTGCACCAGTTCTGATTGCGTAATCAATAAGCTCTGCTTTTGTCATTGGCCAAGGTGCGTCACTTAAATATGAAGCTAATTCTAATGTCCAGTACATAATTTTTCTAATTTTTTGCAAAAGTATAAAAATAGCTTATATTATATGCTTTTTTATACCTTGATTTTCAATTCTTTTTATTAAAATTCATTCATTGTCCGTTATAGAAAGCATTAGAGCAATGCTCTGTAACTTTCTTGATGTCATTTTCTCAAAAACCATTCCACAAATTTTTTTATGCCATTTTGGAAGTTTGTGTCAGGTTTGTAGCCAATTAATGTCTTGGCTTTTGTAATATCTGCATTGGTTTTCTGGACATCTCCCGGCTGCATTGGCAGATTTTTTCGGATGGCAGATTTTCCCAAGACGTTTTCAATCGTGGAAACCATTTCATTTAAATTAATCACCTGGCTTTCTCCAAGATTGATAATTTCATAAACGTCTGAATTATTTTCCAGATAAGTGATGGATTTTGTAATTCCATCGATAATATCATCAATATAAGTATAATCTCTGGCCGTAGTTCCATCGCCATAGAAAGGAATTTCCTGTCCGTCGGAAATTAATTTCGTGAATTTATGAATCGCAAGATCAGGTCTTTGTCTCGGTCCGTAAACCGTGAAAAATCTCAATTGAATCATGTCAATTTTATACAAATCATGGTAGACGTGGCCTAAAATTTCCCCACATTTTTTGGTTGCGGCATAAGGTGATATCGGATTATCAACATTGTCTGTTTCTGCAAAAGGAATTTTCTCATTGTTTCCGTAAACACTTGATGAAGAAGCGCAAACGAATTTTTTAATAGTAAAATCCTTACACAATTCCCAAAGATTCATCGTTCCACGAACGTTGACTTCTTCGTATTCTAGCGGTCTTTCGATGGAAGGGCGTACTCCGGCAAGCGCAGCAAGGTGAACAATTAAATCAATCTTATGATTTTTAAAAATTTCTTCAAGTCCTTTTTTATCCCTTATATCCTGATGATAAAGTGTGTAATTGTCTGATTTTGAAATGGAAATTAGTTTTTTAATATCATTTTCCTTATCAGAGAACCCAAAATCCGAATTTTCACCAATTGACTCTAAAGTATTCTTGATTTTTATCTGATAACTATAGAAATCATCAAAATTGTCAATGTTTATGACAGAATGTCCTTTTTTTAATAATTGTTCTACCAAATGAGAACCAATAAATCCGCTTCCTCCTGTAACAAGATATTTCATCTGTGTCTTTTTATTAGTACAAAAATATAAATTTACTTCGTGAAAAATATAATCATTAAATTTACTTAAAAAAGTAACATAAAATTAATATATGCAGTTTCAAGGGCAAATTTTAAAGATGACGAGCTTCAATGATGAGCCGATTCAATATTATCTTAACCTTTCAGGAGATCTTATTCACATGAATGAGCTGTTTGGAAAGGAGCTAACCATAAAGCATACCGGATTTCAGTGTGTTAACTGTCAGGAAAATAAGCCTATTTACCGAATGGGTTTTTGTAAAAGCTGCTTTTTTGAAAGCCCTTATGCAAGCGATACCATCATTCGTCCCGAACTTTCCACGGCGCATTTAGGTGTTGCGGAGCGCGATCTTGAAGTGGAAAAAGAAATTCAGCTGCAGCCGCATACGGTTTATTTGGCTTATACCGGAGAAGTAAAAGTAGGGGTAACAAGAAATACCCAAATCCCAACCCGATGGATCGATCAGGGAGCAACTTTTGCCTTGCCGATTGCCAGAACCGAAAACCGATATGAAGCAGGAATGATAGAAGTTGCCTTAAAACAGCATGTTCCGGATAAAACGAGCTGGAAAAAAATGCTTCAGGATGACTTGGAAGACGATATTGATCTGGCAGATTTCCAACAAAAAATAAAAGAATATTTTCCTGAAGATTTCCAAAAATTCTACAGTGAGGGTGAAAATCTCTGGAGATTTGATTATCCTTTTGAAAAACCTCAGAAAGTAAATTCTTTTACGTTGGATAAAAAACCTGAGTTTACAGGAAGATTGACGGGAATCAAAGGTCAGTATTTGGGCTTCGAAGGAGGGGAGTTTATCAATGTACGAGGGCATGAAGGATATGTGATTGAGCTGAATATCAAAAATTAATCTTATATTTAAAGATGAACTAACCAAATTACATATGAAAAAATGGGTCAAAAAGCTAATGATAGGTTTCGGAGTTTTGTTAGTAATTATCTTACTGGCAAATTTCGGGCTTAATATCTGGCTTAAAACCCAACTTCCCAATTATATCAAAAACAATACGAATTATAAGATTTCTTATAAATTTTTGGAAGTAGATCTGGCATCCGGAAACATTCTGTCAACAGGAATTTCCGTGAACAGCAAAAACCCTCAGAATGTTAATGTAATTGGGCTTCAGGGGACAATTGACACATTGAAAATAAGCCGTTTCGGGATTTATGATGCGATTTTTAATAAACGAATCAACTCGTCCGATTTATTATTATCAAAGCCTAATCTGAATATAGTCCTCGCCAAACCCGTCGATACCAAGACCGGTAAAAAAAGAAATCCGTTTTTGCTTGAAAATATCAGGATTAACAATGGTAGTATCAGTATTTTCAGGCACACAAAACAGAAATTTTTATCGGTTCAGGAATTAAATCTGTTTGTTGAAAACTTACAGCTGACGGAAGAATCCGTTGAAAATAAATTACCCGTTGTTTTCGATAAGTACGATATAAGAGGAAAGAATTTTTTCATTCGTCCGGATAATATTTATGCCTTAAAAATCAATTCGATAAAAACGTCAAACAGACACATGTCGATTGAAAATTTCCAGCTGATTCCTTTGTTGAATATAGATCAGTTAAAAAGATTTTATCCCAAAAGAACTAAGCTTTTTCAATTCAATATTCCTAAAATGGAGTTTAAAGATGTGGTGCTGGAGAAAAATATTGTTTCCCTGTCTCACGCAGAATTTCAACAGCCGGATCTTTTGGTTTACAATACGAATGCTGTTCCGGTGAAAGTGGAAAAACCCTCCGATTTTGAACTTAATCTCGATGATGTAAAACTGAATAATGCAACCGTTCAGATCATCAAGCCAGATGGGAACAAACTCTTTGCTGCGAGAAAGCTTAATCTTAATATCAACGAATTAAAATTTAATAAAGAAACACGCGAAGAAGTTATTCCGGTGGGATACAAAAGCTTTCAGTTTTCCGGAAAAGATATTTTGTATTCTAATCATCAAAACTTTGCGATTGAAAGCTTTGCCCTGAATCAGAAAAGTGGAGAAATGCGGAATATTTCGGTTACTCCGAATCTTTCAGATCCAGGGAAGAGAGCGATGAATCTGAAGGCAAATCAGGTGGCTTTTAATATTAATAAATTTGAGTTTGCCAATAAAAAACTGAACCTCGATATCAATGATGTTTTGGTCGATCGTGTGAACGGAACAATCAAAATAGAGCCTCCCAAAGTAAAAAGAACACCTAAAGAAAATAAAGTCGGGCAAATTTTGGTAAGAAAAGTTTCTCTGGTGCATTCTAATATTTCGTATGATAAAGGACGTCAGCCTTTAGTTTTTAATGAATTGAATGCAACGATTAACGGGATTGAGATTAAATCGAAGCCGGATAATCACGGGCATACAGTAAAAGTAATGGACTATTTTTTAACAACCCGGAACTTTGCTTACAAAACCCAACTTTATAACTTGAGCGTTGGACTTTTAAAATTGAATAAAAACAAGGTTCAGATCAATAATTTTGCGATGAAACCTCTCGTTTCGAGAGCACAGTTTATCAAAATGATACCTGTTGAAAGGGATTTGTATGACATAAAAGCCAATCAGATTACCGCCGATGGAAACTGGGATCTTTTTTCTCAGAATAAATTCATTAATGCTTCCAATGTTATCATTCAATCTGCGGATGCCAATATTTTCAGGAGTAAAATCCCGAAAGATGATCCGAAGGAAAAGCCTTTGTATTCCAGAATGTTACGGTCGATAAAAATTCCGATGATCATCAATAATCTGGATCTGGAAAACTCAGTTTTGGTCTACGAAGAAGATACTCCGGAAAGTGTCGGGCCTGGAAAGCTTACGTTCAGTAATTTTAATATGAATGTTAAGAATTTAAACTCAGCAAAGACCAAAGGAAAACCTACAAAAGTTGACATAAAAATAAACTGTTCGTTCATGAATCTTGCCCCGTTGTCTGTGAATTGGGGTTTTGATGTGGCCGATCAGCGGGACGTCTTTACAATTTCCGGAAGGACACTCAATCTTCCTGCACAAGGCATTAATCCGTTTATCCGTCCGTATCTTCATGTGACGGCTACAGGCACAATTCTGGAGATGATCTTTAATTTTACAGGAAATCCAAAAGGGTTGCATGGAAGATTTAACCTTAAACATAAAGATTTGAAAGTTGCCATTTTAGACAAAAACAATCAGGAAAAGAAAGGTTTTCTCTCGGCGATTGCCAATCTTGTGGTGAAATCAGATTCGGGCAAACTCCCTCAGGATGTGGTCATTGAAGAAGTGGAAAGAGATCCTACGAAATCGTTCTTCAACCTGTTCTGGAGAGGAATTGAGCAGGGGCTGAAGAAAACTTTAATCGGAATCAATATCGATAAAGCTAAAAAAACAGTCAGCAACATGAAAGACGTAAAAGAAGATGTAAAAGGAATGAAGCAGTCTATAAAGGAAATTGGCCAGGAAATTAAAAAGAATTCGGCGGAAAAAAATAAAAAAACAGAGCCAAAACCAACGGAAACAGAAGAAAAACCTAAAAAAGGTTTTCTGAAAGGAATCTTCAAGAAAAAAGAAAAACCTGAAACTGAATAATTCCAGGTTTTTATATATTAATTAAAATCAAATTCATCGCTTTCGAGAATCGGTATTTTTCGCAAAAAATTATCAAATTCTTTGGGATAGTTGCTTTCTGCCCCGTAAGAATCGATTACCATTCCCATATTTCCGGCTTCATCTTTTATTACATACAAAACGGCGTTGTCGTCTGGGCTGCTCGGCCCCTCAAAACGATAAGTTTTCAAGATCGTCAACTCATTGGGCTGATAATTTTTGTCGGAATTTTCAAGCTTCATTTCATAGTTTTCATTCATTCGGAATTCCCTGTGAATGCCTCTTTCGGCCAATCTATTCATGACTTGGGTAAGGGTAGTCATTTTATCGATATTTCCTGTACTTTCCATAATAATATTTTTCTTCTAAAATACAATAATTAAACCATTGATATCAAATTTGTGGTATTATTAATGAATAATATTTTTATTAAAATGATGCCGAATGTTAACAAAATTTATAATTATAAAAATTCGCTTGGGTATACTTTTTGCAATAAACAGATTAATAAATCGGACAAAACATGAAAAAAGAAGTTGGAGTATTACTGGCAGGAGGAGTTGGTCTTTTGGCAGTATTAAGCATCATCGGGATTAAAAAAATATTACACAAAAAAGATAAAAAATACAGAGATACCTATTCGGATTATCACAGACACTTTGATGGAAAAAACCACGACGACGAATATCACGGCGTGGAATTTTACGCACTGAAGTAGTAAAAAAATATATTTAATTATGTTTAAATCCAACGCTTTTGAAAGTGTTGGATTTTTTTGTGGAAAACTTTAGTGTTAAAACTTATTATTTTCGAAAAATTCTCTTCTAATTTTACACTTGCAATGCAGAACGAAAATATCATAAAAGGTCAGGGAGCTCAGCGAAATGTCATCAACCGTTTCGACCGCTATACCTATGAGCCTGAAGATGAAGATTTCGAAACTGTAAAAACATCTTTCACAGAAGTTTTTCCGAAAACCATTGTAAATCAGGTGAAAAGCGAAGATCTCCCGATGGAATATTCCATGAATCCGTACCAGGGTTGCGAACACGGATGTGCATATTGCTTCGCAAGACCGACTCATGAATATTGGGGATACAGCGCCGGAATAGATTTCGAAAGAAAGATCATGGTGAAAAAAAACGCACCGGAATTATTAGAAAAATTTTTCCAGAAAAGAGGCTACAAACCGGCTCCGATTTTACTCTCAGGAAACACCGATTGCTACCAGCCGGGAGAGCGGCAGTTTGAAATTACCAGAAAAATGCTGCAGGTTTGTCTAGATTACAGACATCCTGTCAATGTCCTGACAAAAAATGCATTGGTATTGAGGGATATTGATATTTTGAAACCGATGGCTGAGCAGAATTTAGTTTCCGTTTCCTTAAGCATTCCCACAATTAATGAAGATTTACGAAGAAAAATGGAGCCGCGAACGAGTTCAGCAAAAAATAAATTAAAAGCGGTAGAAATCCTGTCTGAAAATAAAATTCCTGTGAATGTAATGGTCGCACCGATTATTCCGGGCTTGAACAGCGATGAACCGTTGACTATTTTAAAAGCGATCTCAGAAGCGGGAGCCCAAAGTTTTGGTTATACTTTGGTAAGATTAAATGATACGGTAGAACCTGTTTTTGTTCAATGGATCGAACAGGCATTTCCGGACCGTGCACAAAAAGTTTTGAACTTAATTCGTTCCATGAGAGGAGGAAAATTAGGTGAGAAAAGATATTTCAACCGACAAAAAGGAGAGGGGAATATTGCTGAAATGATTCACAATACTTTTAAAATCGGGAGAAAAAAATTCTTCGATGGCAAGGAATTTCCGAAACTTTCTACGGCTAATTTTACCGGAAGTAAAGATCAGCAGCTGAGGTTATTTGATTGATTTTGATTTAAATTGTTGAAATAGAGATCCTTCGACTGCTTCGCGCTCAAGATGACACTGAAAAGTCACCGTTTATTTAACAGTTAGTATTAGAGTTGTCATCCTGAGCGCGAAGCAGTCGAAGGATTTAATGAAAGTTTACTTAAAAGATTTATGATAAATAAAAAACCGCTCCAAAAGGAACGGTTTCTTTTATAAGTGTATTGAATTCAATTACATGGTGTCGTCCGGACATTTGAAATCGTCGCTGCAAGCTGCACAAATCACAACTCCGTTGCATGCATACATACAAAATTCAGGTTCTGGAAGCTTAATTCCTCCTGCTCCGGAAATACTCTTTAACTGGCCTTTACTTAGTTTTTTTAAATTTTTCATATTGTTTTAATTAAAAATTTGATAGTAAAGTAAAGATAATTAAAAAATTAATAAGTCAATAAACTGTGGTATATTTTTGCTTTATTTTTTTATCAAGCCTAATTCTATCAGTCTTTCATGTAAAAATTCTCCTGCTGTTGTATCTTCATACAATTTCGGATTATTTTCATCCACACAGTTTTCAAGGGCATTTAAAGACATTCCGCTGATCGGGTGCATAAAGAAAGGAATGGAATATCTTGAAGTCCCCCATAATTCTCTTGGCGGGTTTACCACTCGGTGAATCGTAGATTTCAATTTATTATTTGTGTGTCTTGACAGCATATCTCCCACATTAATCATCAGTTCATCAGGCTCAGCAATTGCATCGATCCAGTCTCCGTTGTGGTTCTGAACCTGAAGACCTTTTCCCTGAGAACCCATCAAAAGGGTAATCAAGTTGATGTCTCCGTGTGCAGCAGCTCTTACTGCATCATTCGGTTCTTCCGTGATCGGCGGGTAATGAATGGGTCTTAAAATAGAATTTCCTTCTGAGATTTTATCATCAAAATAAAATTCGTCCAATCCAAGATAAATTGCCAAAGCTCTCAGAACATACTGTCCTGTTTTTTCAAGCATTTGGTAAGCTTCCTTACCTACCTCGTTGAATTTCGGAAGTTCTTCAACGATCACATTATCCGGATACTCATTTTTGTATTTGGAATCATCAGACACATATTGTCCGAAATGCCAAAATTCTTTCAAGTCTCCTTTTTTAAAGCCTTTTGCAGTCTCCTTACCGAATCCTACATAGCCTCTCTGGCCGCCAATTCCCGGAATTTCGTACTTCTGTTTCGTTTCCGTTGGCAATTCAAAAAAGTTTTTTACCTCTCCATACAATTCATCTACCAATTTGTCATCAAGAAAATGGCCTTTTAAGGCTACAAAACCAATTTCTTCATAAGCTTTTCCGATTTCATTTACAAATTTCTGTTTGCGTTCCGGGTCGCCCGAAAGGAAATCACGCAGGTCTACACTAGGTATTTTATCCATTTTTAGAAATTTAACGAATGCTAAATTACATTTTTTAAATTAAAATCTTTTTTGTGTTAAACATTTATAAATTAAATTTGTGCCATGAAAAAATATTCTTCTAAGAGAAGTATTCAAATACTTGCGCATCTTCTTCAGCAGTACGGAATTTCAGATATTATTATTTCACCGGGATCCAGAAATGCTCCTTTGGCAATGCACTTTGCGGAAATGCCGGGAACTTTTCATTCTTTTAGTATTGTGGATGAAAGAAGCGCAGCGTTTGTTGGAATGGGAATGGCAATGAGTGAAAAAAAGCCTGTTGCAATTACCTGTACGAGTGGCTCAGCAGCAGCGAATTATTACCCTGCTATCACAGAAGCTTTTTATTCGAATATTCCTTTGTTGATATTAACTGCCGATAGGCCAACGGATTATGTAGATATTTTTGATGGACAGACGATCAGACAGAATAATCTTTTTCATCAGCATTCTTATGGTGATTTTCAACTTTTGGAAGACAGTAAGGAAAATGCAGAAGACATTAATTTTGACATTATTAAAAAAGCCATCGAACTTTGTATTGAAAAACAAGGCCCGGTTCATATCAATATTCCGTTGGAAGAGCCTTTGTATGAGCTAGTTTCAGAGCTTCCGACTTTTCCTACCGTGGAAAAAACCATTAAGCATAAAGATTATGAAATTCCATCAAATCTGGTTGCAGACTGGAATACTTCTCAAAGAATCATGATTCTTGTTGGGACAAAAGATTACAGCCCCGAACTGGAAAATCAATTAACACAATTGGTTAAAAATCATTCTGTTGTGGTTTTGAGTGAAGCCAATTCGAATTTATATCATGAGAAATTTTTCAGGCATATCGATCGTTATGTTTTCAACTTTACGGAAGAAGATTATAAGACTTATGCGCCTGATTTACTGATTACTGTAGGACAAAATGTGGTCTCTAAAAAAGTAAAGCAATTCTTAAGAAATGCAAGACCAAAACAACATTGGCATCTGGATGAAGTTTGGCAGCCGGATACTTATTTTGCATTAACTGAAAAAATTGAGGTTAAGCCTGAGGTTTTCTTTTCTAAATTGTTGAAATTCATAAATCTAGAGCCAAAACCATACTTCAATCTTTGGGACGTTTTGAGGGATAAAAAAGATGCAAAACATGAGCAGTTTTTAAATACAGTAGAATTTTCAGATTTTTATTTCTTTAACAGGACATCGCAAGCCATACCTGAGAATTATAATATTCATTTTAGTAATAGTTCTGCAATCAGATATGCACAATTATTTGATTATGGAAAACGAAGAATCTACTGCAACAGAGGAACGAGCGGTATTGACGGCTCTACTTCCACGGCTATGGGATTTGCCATTAAAAATGCTCAACCGACATTATTGATTACGGGAGATCTGAGTTTCTTCTACGATATCAATGGCCTTTGGAATCAGTACATTCCGCCGTTTGTAAGAATTATGATTTTTAATAATGGGGAAGGAAATATATTCAAAATTATTCCGGGGCCGGGAAATGCCAATCCAAATACTTTAGACGAATTTATCGCAACAAAGCATCATAAAAATGCAGAACACCTGGCCAAGCATTTCGGATTCTCTTACACCAAAGTAGATGAAGAAGCTACATTAGATAGAGTTTTGGAAAACTTCTTCAAACCGGATGCTCAGCCTAAAATATTGGAAGTCAACACGTACGGGAAGAATAGTGCAGATGTGCAGAAAGCTTATTTCAACTTTTTAAAAGAAAATTAAAGGTCTAAATATTCTTCATTTCCGGGCAGGTTTATAATTCTGTCGATCGGGTAAATAAAGTTTTCATCAAAATCGTTTAAAGCATTAATGATTTGAAAATGAGAGAATTGCTTTATGTTTTGTAAGGTAACCTCCGTTTCTTTTATTTCTTTATGCTTTAAAAGGTTTTGTCTCTGAACGCCATTCAGAAGATAGGTATTCGGAGTGAACCAGTCTTTCCCTTTGAGGAATAAAAGATTGGAAAAAGAGGTGTCCGTAATATGATTATTTTTTACAATAATGATTTCCTCAGCTTTTGATTTCATCTTCATTTTTTCCAGTTCTTTGCGATCTTCAAATTTAAAGGAATAGTCGAAACTATTGTTTTCAACTAATTGAAAATCATCAATTTCAGGAATTGCGTAAGGAATCATCTGTGTTCTTACTTTTTTATCAAGATCGTAGACAACTCTCAATTTGTACAAGCCGTCTTCATCGTGTTCGAGATGTTTGTAGACCTTAGCAAGATCGATAGAACCGTCTTTCCCAAAATGGGCGAAAGTTTGATCTACACGCTTCTGGTGATATTCTAACAAGAAAATCTTCTGGTCTTCTACTTTAATGCTTTCAATAAATT
>CBFGVN010000024.1:0-17510 GCA_965651845.1 uncultured Chryseobacterium sp.
ATCCAAAATAGATGAGATTCAATGATTCCGCTTTCCGGAATTTAAATTATATAAAATTTGTTTAATAAAATAGTGAAAATATTAAAATAGCTTTTGTGCCTTTTGTGGTTAAAAGAAAAAAGTTAAACAAGTTTATAAAAAATGATCAGACTTTCAATTTTTTTTGGAAGTCTTTTTTATTTTACCGAAATTCGAACCTTTATTTTTTCACTCAACATTTGGATCTCGAAACTCGAATCTCAGATAAAATTGAATCTTGAAACCTCCATAGAATACGTCAAAGGAATCGGTCCCGAAAAAGCCAAACTCATCAAAAATGTGTTGGGAATTTCCACTGTGGAAGACTTTCTGAACTTCTTCCCTATCCGTTATCTAGACAAAAGTAAAGTCCATAAAATCGCGCAGTTAAAAGACATTAATACAGACGTCCAACTAAAGGGAAAAATCATAAACGTTCAGGAAATACAAACCGGAAAAACGAAACGTCTTTCCGCAAAATTCAATGATGATACCGGTACGATGGATCTTGTTTGGTTTCAGTATTCAAAATGGATGAAGGAACAGCTTCCGATCAATCGGGAAATTTACATTTTCGGCAAGATCAATGTTTTCAACAACCAGTTTTCTATGCCACATCCTGAAATAGAAATCGAAGAAAAAAAAGACACAGATAACCGATTAAAACCAATTTATCCAAGTTCAGAAAAATTAACCAAAAGAGGATTAAACCAGAAATTCTTTCAGACTGTTTTAAGAAATATCTGCAAAGAAATTCCCACTCTTATCCATGAAAATTTTCCGGATTATCTGATGAAAGCCTTTAAGTTTTTATCGAGACAGCATACTTATCTTAATATTCATTTTCCAAAAGATATGGAGCACTTTGAAAAAGCCAATTATCGGTTAAAATTTGAGGAATCTTTCTTTTTCCAATTGGGATATGGTTTAAAAAAACTTCATCACAAAAGCCATACTGCAGGAAATCCTTTTCCAATTGTAGGCGATCATTTCAATAATTTCTATGAAAATCATCTTCCGTTTGATTTAACGGGAGCTCAAAAAAGAGTTTTAAAAGAAATTCGTTTGGATATGAAAAAGCCAATTCAGATGAACAGGCTTCTGCAGGGAGATGTGGGATCTGGAAAAACGATGGTGGCTTTATTGACTATGCTTATTGCTTTAGACAACGGATTTCAGAGCTGTATGATGGCTCCTACAGAAATTCTCGCTCAGCAGCATTTTAATGGAATTAAGGATCTTTTAAAAGATACCAACGTTAATGTCCGACTTTTAACAGGTTCAACCAAAAAATCCGAACGAAATAAAATTCATGAAGAATTGGAAAATGGCGAACTTTCTATTTTAGTGGGAACACACGCCGTCTTAGAAGATAAAGTAAAATTTAAAAATCTTGGATTAGCGATTATCGACGAACAGCACAGATTTGGTGTCGCGCAAAGAGCCAAACTTTGGGCAAAAAATAAAATTCCTCCACATATTCTGGTAATGACAGCCACTCCGATTCCAAGAACGTTGGCGATGAGCTTCTATTCTGACCTTGATGTATCGGTGATCGACGAAATGCCGGTTGGTAGAAAGCCGATCATTACTGCTCACAGAAGGGAAAAAGATCGTGCTTATGTGTATAATTTCTGTAGGGAAGAGATTCAAAAAGGGAGGCAGGTTTATTTTGTATATCCGCTTATTGAGGAGTCTGAGACATTGGATTATAAAAATTTAATGGAAGGCCTGGAAAATGTCATGGATAATTTTTCAAAATATAACGTCACCATGCTGCACGGGAAAATGAAGCCCGACGAAAAGGATGCTGCTATGAACTATTTTGCTTCCGGAAAATCCGAAATCATGGTCGCCACAACGGTAATCGAGGTAGGTGTCAACGTTCCGAATGCTTCTGTAATGGTCATCGAAAGTGCCGAAAGATTCGGTTTGTCTCAGCTTCATCAGCTTCGTGGGCGTGTTGGCCGGGGCGCAGAACAGAGCTATTGTATTCTGATGACTTCCGACAAGCTATCCAGCGACAGCAGAACCCGCATCAAAACGATGGTTGAGACCAACGACGGTTTCAAAATTTCGGAAGTAGACATGCAGCTTCGTGGTCCTGGTGATATTCTGGGAACCCAGCAAAGCGGTGTTGTAGATTTTAAAAGGCTAGATTTGGTCAATGATTCAGCGATTATTAAAACAACTAAAAATACGGTGGAAAAAATCCTGGAAGCCGATCCTTTATTAACCAGACCCGACAATCAGATTATTAAAAATTATTATCTAAGAAATTATAAAGGAAAAAATAAATGGGGCAAAATCTCATAAAAAAACCGCAAAAAGAAAATCTTTCCGCGGTCCCCCTTATAAAACTGTTATTTTGAAGAAATTACTTTACTTCTTAATAATTACTTTAATTTTTTTCAGTTTAATATTTTGTGATGTGGTGTGAAAATATTTATATTATTCTGATTATTAAAGTTTATTCTAATAAAAAAACAAAATGAATTATGTTTCCAACTTGTTTATTATAAAAACTAACTGTTTTTTTTCGTTAAAGGTTTTTTATGAAACGAATAGATATCCTTTAACTACTTTTAAGTTTTCATGATTGTACCGTTTTGTTTAAAGATCTTCTACGCTTTCTAATTGGAAATTGATATAATTCATTTTGTTTAACTAACATTGTGATTTATATAATTTAGTTTCTAAGATGAAACAATTATTTTTCCATTCATTCATTGTTTTTTATATGGCAAATTTGTGTTACAATTCTACAATACAAAAATGTTAATTACTCCAGATTGCTTTTTTATATTATTTTATTTATTAATTATAAAATTATCACCCTTTTGTGAAAATTAACAGAGCAAATATAAAGATTAAATTTCAAATCTGAAAGAAGAAAAGTATTTTTTTCACACCTTCATGATAAAATTATTTTTGTTCAAGCCTGATGTGTGGTACTGCCAATTGATCGTAATGATTTCTGAAAGTACTTTTTTCATATCAGCATAATTATCTGGCTTTTTCATAAAAACATTGGCTCCCATTACAAAAATCTCTTCCTCCTCACCTGCTGATAATTCGTCAGAATAAATGACATTCACCATTTGATCAAATCTGAAATCAATTTTTATTTCTTCCAGATATTTTAGGCTATTTTTCTTCGGAATATCGTATTTCATGAATAAAATTTCCGGAATTAATGCATCCTCATTGTTTAAAAAATTCATCAGATCTCTCCCATTGCTGAATATCTGAACCTTAACTCCTATTTTTAAATCTTTAAATATATTCCTAAAAAAAATCTGGTTTCCTTCATCATCATCTACCAGGATTACATTCAGGTATTCTTTATTCATAATGCATTTCAATATTATTGACCATACTTTGTGCTTTTCTTCTCTTGGTCACAATTTTATAAAAAAGAGAAGGCGTGATTCCCGTCATATTTTTGAACTGGGTACTCAAATGTGCCACGCTTGAATAATTAAGCCTGTGAGCAATCTCTGTCAGGCTTTGTTTGTTACTGATAATCAATTCTTTTGCGTACTCAATTTTTTGTAGTATAATAAAATTTTCTATCGAAGTATATGTCACTTCCGAAAACAGATTGGATAAATATCCATAGCTGTGATTCAGTTTTTCTGCTATATAAATCGAAGCTTTTACGGATATGGTCTCATCTGAAAAAACCAGTTTCACAATAACATCTTTAATTTTCTGAACTAAAGCTGTTTTCTGACTTTCTATGATTTCTATTCCATAATCTTCAAGATTTTTCTTAAAAGTTTTATGCTGTTCTTGGGTAAGCGATTCATAAAATTCTACTTCTCCAAAATTCAGGAGCCGGTATTTCAATCCATGCTCTTTAAGTTTTTCATCCAACACCTTTTTACAAAGCGCATTGAAATCAAATTTTACATACATTTTCATCCTGATAAGTGTCAAATTTTTTACGTAAATATAATAAATTATTCAATAAAAAGTGAATTAGTATATAAATTTATCTTAATATACTACAACAAAAAAACTCCTGCATTGTGGAATACAGGAATTTAAACACTAAGGATGAAAAAAAATATACTGATAAAAAGCTAAGATAGCTTAGAACCAAGCATATGAATGTATTGTTATAAGTGATTTGGCTCTTGTACAAAGTTGCACAAAAAATATAGATCACCTTTTATAGAATTACAGCAAAATGTTACAGAATTTTAAGTCATTTTATCGTGAATTAATAACTCCATTTGATAGTCATCCATTACAAAGTTTCGCCCAATATCTAAAACCACTTCATTATATACTTTATACCCTTGAGATTCATAAAAATTTTTAGCTGAATTTTCTTTATTAACGTTTAAAATAATTCTGCTATCATCACTTTCCGAAACTTTGTTTTTTAAAAAATCCAAAGCTCCTTTTCCGAATCCCTTTCCTTTACTTTCAGGAACAAGATAGATACGATGAAGTTTTGTAGTTCCCTCTTCATAGCCGTGCTCATAGCCGATGAAACCTTCGAAGGAATTACTGTTCTCATCCAAAATCAGGTAATAATGATAATTCGGGTTTTGAAGATGATCAGAAATCTCCTTTGTAGAGTACATTTCGCTCAGCATATACTCTATCTGTTCAGTTGAAATTATTCCTACATATGCGCTTTCCCAGGATCTTCTTGCCAAACTCTGAATTAATGGGATCTCTTTTTCTGTCGCTTCAATTAATTTCATACTTTATCTATATTTATGATAAAAAAAGTGAAAAGCAGGAAGCCTTTCACCCTTGTATATTTGGTCAATGGTCAATTTTGTTCCACAAGTAAAGTCAATTTTAATAGTTAGTATTAAAATTCACAATTGACTATTGACTTTTCATTTAAATGTTCGCCATTTCAGCTTTAATTTTAGCATAAAGCCCTTCTGACGCAGGCACTAAAGGAAGTCTCAAATAATTTTTAATAATTCCCATTTCCGTAAGAATTACTTTAATTCCGCAAGGATTTCCTTGTGAATTTCGTAAGCTTCCTTCACTTTTCCTTCAAAAGCCAGCTGAACCATCGTGGAAAATTCTTTCGGATATGCCTGCCCGATCACAGAAATTACTCCGTTTCCACCTGCCAATGTTACAGGCAGTGTATATTCATCATCACCGGAAACCAAATTGAAACCTTCTGGTTTTTTTCTTAAAATATCGAAATACTGTAAAATATTTGGTGCTGCTTCTTTAATTAAGAATAAATTTGGGAATTCTTTAGCCAGACGTAAAGTCGTTTCTGCCTCAATATTTTGCCCTGTTCTTGACGGGACGTTGTAAATAATGATATTTTTCCCTGTGGAAGCCAATGCTTTATAATGCTGGTAAAGCCCTTCCTGATTCGGTTTATTGTAATATGGAGATACAGAAAGTACCGCTTCAAACTCAGAAAGATCTGCTTCTTCTATTTGTTTCTTTACTTCAAGAGTATTATTTCCGCCGATTCCTAATACGAGAGGAACGCGTTTATTATTAACCTTAATGATATGCTCAATCACCTGTTTCTTCTCTTCATCAGAAAGCGTTGCAGCTTCTGCTGTAGTTCCCAAAACAACTAAATAATTGGTTCCGTTTTCGATGTTGTAGTTCACTAATTTTGTTAAACTATCGAAATCTACGGATAAATCTTCATTAAAGGGCGTCACCAATGCAACACCTACTCCTTTTAAAATGCTCATCTGTTAGAATTATTTTTGTCAAATTTAATAATTTACACCAAGAATTTGTAATAAATAATAATGTTTTATTATACATATAATTATATTTGCATATACTAAAAGATTATGAAAAATAAATTCTTGTTACTAGGAATTGCTCTGGCTGCCCTTTCCGCTTGTAAGACGGCTTCTCCGCTGCAGGTGGCGAATGTGCAGACTCAGAAAAATATTTCTATTAATAATGAGCTAAAAAATGATGAGGAGTTTGTAAAAATTATTGAACCTTATAAGCAAAAATTGGATAAAGAGATGAATCTGAAAATCTCCCATACCAATGTAGATCTTACAAAACAAGGGGACAACAGCAATTTGGGCAATCTTTTAGCAGACTATACATTCGATGGAGCAAATGAATGGGCGAAAAAAAACCTTCAGAAAAATGTAGATGCCGCATTGATCAATATCGGGGGAATCCGTACAACGATAGGAAAAGGAGATATTTTACTGAAAAATGTGTTTGAAGTAATGCCTTTCGAGAATGAAGTGATTATTGTAAAAATGAAAGGAACAGATTTACAGGGGCTTTTTGATTATTATGCGAAAACTCAGGTGAATAATCCGGTTTCTCATTTGTACATTGAAACCAACAACGGGCAATTAACCAAAACTTTAATCAACGGAAAAGAAGTAAATCCCACTCAGGATTATTACATCGCTACGTCTGATTATTTAGCTTTGGGTGGTGACAATATGAAATTTTTCGCTAAAGGAGAATCTATCCCGACAGGAATTAAACTAAGAGATCTATTTATCGATTATTTTAAGAAAAATCCTGAGGTTACAGCCAATACAGATGTTCGTTTAAATTTTATCGGTAAGAAGTAATGGATAGAAAACGTTTTTTAAAAGCAATAGGCAGCGGAACTTTAGCAATGGCTTTAGCTCCGAATATGATGATGGCGGAAGAATTAAACATCCTGGATTTAAAATCTGCAAATAAGCTCACCATTATTCATACCAACGATCAACACAGCAGAATAGAGCCTTTTGATGCAAGCTACACCAAAAATCCCAATCAGGGAGGTTTTGCGAGAAGGGCAAGTTTAATTCAGCAAATAAGAAATCAGGAATCTAATGTTTTGCTTCTTGATTCTGGTGATATTTTTCAGGGGACTCCATATTTCAACTTTTTTGGAGGTGAATTGGAGTTTAAATTAATGTCCATGATGGAGTACGATGCGTCAACCATGGGAAATCATGATTTTGATAACGGATTAGACGGATTTTTAAAAGTCCTGCCGAATGCAAAGTTTCCTTTTATCTGCTCCAATTATGATTTTAAAAATACGGTTCTTGACGGAAAAACTTCTCCTTACAAGATCTTCAATAAAAACGGAATCAAAGTAGGAATTTTCGGAGTGGGAATTCAGCTGGACGGATTGGTTGGGAAAAAACAGTATGGGGAAACGATCTATTCAGATCCTATTGATGTAGCTCAGCATTATTCCAACTTCCTGAAAAACGAACAAAAATGTGATCTTGTGATCTGCCTTTCACACATCGGCTACGATTATAAAGATGAACCTAATAAAGTAAGTGATAAAATCTTGGCTTCCAAAACAGAAAATATAGATATTATTCTGGGAGGACATACGCATACTTTCTTGCCGGAACCACAGACTTTTACCAATAAAGCAGGTAAAAACGTACTGGTAAATCAGGTAGGATGGGCAGGTCTTCTTCTGGGCAGAATAGATTTTTATTTTGATACAGACAAAAACGTAAAACATATTTCCTGGAATAACCAGGTAATTGACAGCAGCATAATAGCATAAGCATGAAAAAAATCTCTTTAATTTCTCTTGGTATTTTAGCATCCCTGCAATTTGTAAATGCACAGAATATTTCTTCAAAAAAATGGGCGGATCTGTTTTCGTACAACAACGTTCTTGCTATGAAAGAAGATAACGGAAAACTCATTGCAGCCGCAGAAAACGGGATATTCTATTATACAGTCTCAACAGGTGAAATTACGAAGCTGTCGAAAGCCAACGGCTTGCATGAAGTGAAAATTTCAGCCTTCGATTATAACCCACAAACGAAGATCGGGCTTATCGGCTATCAGAACGGTTCTTTGGATGTTATTGCTCCGGATGGAATTACTTACGTAGTAGATATTCCGATTGCGACAGGGTATAACGGAAGTAAAAAAATCAACCACATTTCCATCACAGGAGATCTTGCGGTGATTTCTGTAGGATATGGAGTTTCTATTTTTGATCTTAAAAAGAAAGAATTTAAAGATTCTGCTTTCTTCTTAATGGGAGGTGTTTACGAAGCAAGTAATGAAGCTACAATTTTTGGCAATAAAGTATATTCTGTAACCAATACAGGTCTCAAAAGCCATGAAATGAACACTACTTTCCCTGTTTTTTCAACATGGACTACCGAAATGGCGGGTTCTTTCAAACATATTGATTCGGAGGGAGTTTTAAGTTTTTCATCAGCAACTACAAGTTATCTGTACAACGGAGGTACACCGGTTGCTCTTTCACAGACTTTTACCAATGTTCATGATGTGGTGGTTAATTCTAGCAACATTATCGTTACCGATCAAAACAGGGTTTATACATTTAATACTAATGGAAATTTCACGAATACCGTAAGTTTCGGGGAAGAATGCAATACCTCAACAACTGTAGGAAGCAGCGTTTATGGCGGAACCATTTTATCAGGAATAAAAAATGAAAGTAACAATTCTTTTAAGCCGGATGGGCCTTATTTTAATTATGCGTATAAAATAAGTTTATTCGGGGAAAACCAAATCCTGGTATCAAGCGGGGGAAGGGAAAACAGATTCAACACCCCTATTAATAATCCGAGAAATCCGGGCTTTTATTATTTCAACGGAATGGAATGGATTTATCCTTCCTACTTTATAGGAAATACAACAAGATTTAATATCCTGGATGTTGTCTCAGATCCCGTAAATCCTGATGATATTTTCTTCACAAATTATAACAACTCTACCGGACGTGGTATTTATAAAATGAAATACAATTCCGGAAATAAAGATTTTACGTTTACCAAAAATTATGATTTAGGAACTTCAGACTTTTATACAAGACGTCCTGTAGGTCTTATTTTTGATGATTCGAATAATTTATTTACATCCATAGCCTTTTCCGGAGAAGGTGCTGCTCAGGGACCTTTAACAGCCGTTGGTGCTTATGACCGGGCAACCGATAATTTCCTTGTAAAAAATACAACGATTTCAGGTGGTGCCGCTCAAAAACCATTATATTATGAGGGTTTATTGTGGATGCCTCTACCAAGGGTAAGCAGCTTTCTGGCCTATGACTATAAAAAAACCATCAATACATCTGATGATACAGAATATATTTTAAATCAATCCAATGGTTTTGCATCAAACTCCAATGGAACAGTTTCCGTAGCCATCGATAAATCTGGTGATGCATGGATCGGATCAGATATAGGGCTAAGAGTTTTACCTAATGCTGTTTCTGCAATCAAAACTCCGTCAACAGCTACAGTGGAACCAATCATTATCGAACAAAACGGTTTGGGTGAAGAGCTTTTCAGGGACTCTCAAATCCTTCAGATCGAGGTGGATGCAGGTGATCACAAATGGGTTTCCGTAGACGGAGGTGGTGTGTTTTACCTTTCTCCGGACGGGCAGCAGACGATTAAACATTTTACCAAAGAAAATTCACCGTTACCTACCAATAGTATTACAGACATCAAAGTAGACAGAAAAACAGGAAGAGTTTATTTTGTTTCTTACGACGGAATTGTGAGCTATCAAGGTGATGTTGCAGATGTGACATCCGATTTCGGAAATGTTGTAGTATATCCGAATCCTGTGGTTTATACCCAGTTTAAGGGAAAAGTTACCATTAAAGGCTTAGCGGAAGTTACCAATATCAGAATTGCAGACGCAGCCGGAAACGTGGTACATTCAGCGGTGGCAAGAGGTGGATATTACGAATGGGATCTCAACAATCAAAGAGGGGTAAGAGTCGCATCGGGAGTGTATTTTGTACTTATGACAAACGAAGACGGCTCAGATAAAGCTACTGCAAAGATAGCTGTGGTTAATTAATGAATTCACAAAACGGATTTTTATTATCATACATAAAATACGGAGAAAATGATGCGGTTTTGCATTGTTTTACGGAGGAAGATGGCTTTCAGTCTTATTTTTTAAAGGGAATCTACGCTAAAAGAAATAAGAAAAAAGCCCTGCTTCTGCCATTGAGTAAGTTTAATTTTTCTTTAAATCCATTAAAAGGCAGCGGGATACAGACCATTTCAAAATTTGAACTGGTAAAAAGTAACGACATTTACATGGATATTAAATGTAACTCGGTTGTTTTTTTTATTTCAGATTTTTTAAATCAAAACTTAAGGCACGAAAATAAAAATCCAAATATTTTCTTTTGTTTGGAAGAGTTTGTTGATGAATTAGAACATCAAAATTACCAGTCACATTTAGTTTTTTTAATTAAAATTTTAAAAATTCAGGGTGTTGCACCTTTACTTAACGATGGAAATTTCCTCGATCCGGAAACAGGAACTTTTTCGCAAGAACTCAAACACAAGCTATTCGGTGAAGACATCTCAACCATCTGGAAAGCCATTCTGTATGCAGAAAATCCATATATCATAAAAGTACATTCGAGTTTCAGGAAAGATTTTTTGGATAGTGTTCTGGTGTATTATTATTATCATATTACCGATTTCAAAACTCCGGCTTCACTGGAAGTCATTCAACAGATATTTGAGTAAATGTTAAGCAAAAAGGCAAAATCGCTAATTTGCCGATTAGATTCAATAATCAGTTTTAGGCTTTTTGCAATTTTGTTTTTCACCCAAAATCACGTAATATCATCCGGCATTTCCGTTTCCGATTCTGCAATTTCTTTTTTTGAAAATCTTGGCATGAGGATTTTTGCAATCAGCCCTGTCCATCCTGTTTGGTGGGAAGCCCCTACTCCACGACCATTGTCCCCATGAAAATATTCGTAAAATAAAATATAATCCTTAAAATCAGGATCTGTCTGAAATCTTGGATACTGACCGTTTACAGGACGGTTGCCATTTTCATCCTTTAAAAATATTTTGGATAATCTTTTGCTGAGTTCATCTGCAATTTGATCCAGATTCAGGAAATTTCCGCTTCCGGTAGGATATTCAACCAAAAAATCCGGACTGTAATAAAAAAAGAACCGCTGTAAACTTTCGATAATTAAAAAGTTAACCGGGAACCAAATCGGGCCGCGCCAATTGCTGTTTCCTCCGAAAAGTCCGCTGTCGCTTTCTGCAGGAGTATATTTGACAATATAATCGGTGCCGTTCAATTTTAAAGTGTAGGGATTTTCTTCATATTCCTTCGATAAAGCACGAACGCCGAATTCACCTAAAAACTCATCAGGATTCAGCATTCTGTGGAGCAGTCTTTTCAAACGATGCCCCCGTAATAGGGACAGTAAGTGCTTCGAATCCTGCCCTTTCACTTCCCAATGGGAAACCAGTGCTGCCAATTCAGGTTTATTTTCTAAGATCCATTGCATTCTTTGTTTAAAATTCGGGAGGTTTTCAATCATTTCATCATCAATCACCTCAACGGCAAACATCGGAATCAGCCCAACGATCGTTCTCATTCTCAAATACATTTGATTCCCATCACTGGAAGCCAGCGCATCGTAGAAAAATTCATCTTCTTCATCCCAAAGGCTGAAACATTCATCTCCCATATTATCGAGAGAGTTGGCAATATAAAGAAAGTGTTCAAAAAACTTCATTGCCATTTCTTCGTAAACACTGTTATAAAGAGCTAATTCCAGGGCAATTCTCATCATATTAAGTGCAAACATGGCCATCCAGCTTGTACCATCAGACTGTTCGAGATGCTCCCCATTCGGAAGAGGTAAATTCCGGTCGAAAACCCCGATATTGTCAAGTCCCAAAAATCCACCTTCGAAAATATTGTTTCCGTTGCTATCTTTTTTGTTGACCCACCAGGTGAAATTCATCAACAGTTTTTGGAAGGCACTTTCCAGAAATTCCAGATCCGGCTCATCTTTCAGATATTCATCAATTTTAAAAACACGGAAAACCGCCCATGCGTGCACAGGAGGATTCACATCACTGAAATTCCATTCGTAGGCCGGAAGCTGGCCGTTCGGGTGCATATACCATTCGAAAAGAAACAATTTGAGCTGATGTTTTGCAAAATCAGGGTCAATTAAGGAAAAACTTATCGTATGAAAAGCCAGATCCCAGGTCGCATACCAGGGATATTCCCATTTATCGGGCATGGAAATGATATGTTCATTATTAAGATGTTTCCATTCAAAATTGCGGATTTTATTGCGGGATTTTGGTGGGGTAATTTCTGCGGGATCACCTTTCAGCCATCTTTCAACGTTGTAATGATAGAACATTTTGTTCCAGAGCATTCCTGCGAAAGCCTGTCTCTGAATGAGCTTTTCATCATCCGTTTTAATTCCTTTCTGGACTTCAGCGTAAAATTCGTCGGCTTCTTTTTGTCTTAATTCAAAAATATCATTGAAATCATCAAACGGCCTTTTTAACTCTTTATCAGAAATTCTGAATTCAAATATTCTTGTTTCTTTTGCTTTAAAATTTTCATTAATAAAAAATGAAGCTTTGGTTCCAAAATCTTTTGGATTAACAGACTGAGAATTTCCATTCACCACAAAATCATTGATTCCGTCTTTGGTATATTTTGATTTATTGGGACATTGATAAAGCCTTTCATTATTGGTTTCGTTGTCACAAAAAAGAACTTTTACAGATTGTCTTGCATAAATATTTCTGATTTCCAAATCTTTATGATCCACTTTTATGGAAGTTGCTTCCTCGGATGTCATTTGCGGTTTGTAATCGTCATATCCCCAGTTCCACGTATTTCTGAACCAGACTGTGGGTAAAATAACCAGCGGTGCTTCCTTTTCGGATTTGTTGACGATAGTAAGTTTTACTAAAATATCATTCTGGCCTTCTTTGGCGTATTCAATAAAAATATCGAAATATTCGTTCTGGTCAAAAACTTCGGTATCGATCAATTCATATTCGGCTTCTCCTTTGGATCTTCCGGCATTGGTCTTTAATAAGTCTTCATAGGGAAAAGCATTTTGCGGATATTTATACAACATTTTCATGTAAGAATGAGTAGGCGTAGAATCCAGATAATAAAAATATTCTTTTACGTCCTCTCCATGATTTCCCTGTCCGTTTGTGAGGCCAAAGAACCGTTCTTTCACCATTTTATCCTTTTTATTCCAAAATCCGACGGAAAAAATCAACTTCTGGAAATCGTCGCAGATTCCACAGATTCCTTCTTCTCCCCATCGATAGGTCTTTGCTTCGGCAGTATCATGGTTCGTATAATTCCATGCATCACCGTTTGGGCTGTAGTCTTCACGTACCAATCCCCATTCGCGGTTGCTGACGTAAGGTCCCCATTTTTTCCAGGAAATGTCGGAAAGTCTATTTTTTTCTTTCATGATTTTTATAAATGATGATTGATGGATGATAAATGATTAAAAATGTATTTTTTTAATTTTCATCTTGTTGTCATTCCGGAGGAATCTAGGTTACTCTTATAATTAAATATTTATAAAACTTTGCTGAGATTCCTCCGGAATGACAAACTGTATGGTAATTTTTAAATTGACAAGTGCAACGGATTTACCATTGACAATTGCCCCTTTAAAAGACTTTCATTTCTGTTTCGACTAAAATGCGCCCCGGATTGAACGGCCTGTCTGAGCTCTTTTTGTAAGCTCCGGCAACAGCAAGGCTCAAAAAAGCGAGTAGTGAAAGCCGGAAATGTGCGCCAAAAAAAACTTATCCTCCCGTTGAAAAACTCTCGAAAGTCGTCATACCGCCGTCTACGAAAATGCTCGCTCCGGTAATATAATCCGACAAATCACTAGCTAAAAATGCAGCCAGATTTCCAATATCCTGCGGCTGACCGATTCTGTTGTAAGGAATTAAGTTAAGAAGAGCGTTTAAAGCTTCAGGGGTGTTCCATGCATTGGTATTGATCGGCGTCTGAATCGCTCCCGGGCAAATCGAATTGACACGGATTTTATCTGCTCCATATTCCTGAGCCAACGTCTGCATCAGCATTCTGATCGCGCCTTTACTCGCTGCATAATTGGCATGACCCGCCCAGGGAATGATCTCATGAACCGAACTGATGTGGATGATTTTTCCGCAGGCTACCGACCGGGAAGTATCGATTCCGCGACGGAGAAATTCTTTGATGGCTTCTCTCGCGCACAAAAATTGCCCTGTAAGATTGACTCCGATCACAGCGTTCCATTGATCTATGGTCATTTCCGTAAATTTTGCATCTTTCTGAATTCCGGCATTGTTGACCAAAATATCTACCGTACCAAATTCCGAAACCACATCTTCAAACATTTTCACGACCTGATCTTCTTTGGAAACATCACATTGGTAAGTGATTCCTTTTCCTCCGGCATCGGTAATTTCCTTCAGAACAGCCTTTGCTTCATCCGTAGATCGTTCTGAAGAGTGATTGACAATGACAACAGCACCTGCCGAAGCTAATGATTTTGCGATCCCTGAACCAATTCCGCTGGAGGCTCCTGTGACTACAGCAACCTGGTTTTGAAGTGATATTTCCATGTTTGATTATTTGATGTTACTCAAAGTTAGCTGAAAGTATCACGCCAAACATGAAAAATTTGATTAAAAATTTCTTAAAGTTTGATAATTATTACGTTTTGGCGAAAGCCCGTTTCTATTGAATTTGAAATCTGTTTTATAGTTTTTTGAACATTAAATATTGCGGTCCGCTTCGGCCGATTCTGGTTTTTCCTTCGTAGTGATAGCCTACTTTTAAGTATAATTCGTAAGCAGAAATATTGTTTTGGTTGACCGCCAGAACAACTTCATCACAATCTTTAAAATTTTTTCTGATAAAATCATCTACTCCCAGCATCGCTGCTTTTCCAATACCTTTTCCCTGCATTTCCGGGTTTACGGATAAAGACCGCAGTAATGTTGAATTAGGATTATCTGTAAGATCAAATTTATCTTCTCCAAAATCTAATACAAAAAATCCTGCAGGTTTTTCATTATAAAAAATGGTGATGGGAAATTCCTGACCCGTATTTCGTTCGGCCATTCTCTGAAATGCAAATTCTGCCGTCGAAGTGTATTTTGACTGTATTTCATCCAGAGTATACTTTACTCCCGGAAAATCTTCTTCTTTGAAAAATTGTAAGCTTACCATATTAATGATGATAAATATCTTTATACATTACTCCTGCACGAATTTCAATCGGTAATTTGTTTTCTTCAGGAACGATCGGGCAATTGTAATCATATGCGTTGTAGGCACAGTAAGGCTGGTAAGATTTATTAAAATCCAGAATGATCGTATTTCCTTTCGGGATAGTAAGATCCATGTATTTTCCGCCACCGTAGGTCTCTTTTTCGTTGGTTGCATCACGGAAAGGCAGGAAAAGATAATTCTTGTATTTTTCTTGTTTGATTAAATCTAAACTTTGATATAATGTTAAGGTGTAAGATTTTCCGTCAATTTTAAATATCGCCTTACCATATTCTTTATAAGATTTTGTTTTCCCGGAAGATGTCGGGAGATCAAAAGGCTCAGCATTTTCTGTTCGGACAAATTTTGCTCTGACTCTGTATTTCGAATTAAACGGGAAAAAAGGATGTTCTTTAAATTTTGTGAAATTATCCCCTCGAAGCGGTGTTTCTTTAGGATTCAAATATTCGGCATTCAGCTCCTTCTGAAATTTTTTCACTTCCATTTCTTCTTTTGAAATCTTTTTCTGCGAAAAGAACAGCAAAGGCATTAAAACCAATATCAGAATATATTTCTTCATGAATTTATTTTAAATATAAAAATTAAAGCTATGAATTTTTATTTTTATTTTGTGTTAAAAAATGTTTACAAAAAATTACTGTTTGTTTTTAACGCAAAGCCGGCAAGGATTTTTGAACTGGTGGTTGATATCTTTCGTTCGCAAAGGCGTTTCACTCAGCAAATGATATTACACTTTTTTAGCAATAAAGGATTTAAAATAGCTAAAAGTAAAAGTTTAATATTCTATAAATATTTTTCTTTATTTAATTAAAATTAGATAATTTTTAAAATGAAAACTAAAAACTTAATGATAGAAAAATATAAATAATCATAATTAAGTTTAATTAGTATTAAGAGTCTGTTTCCAGCATGTTTTTTGAACAACCTGAGCAAAAATTCATCAATGGATAGAAAAAGTTTCATTAAAAACAGTCTTTTGGCAGTCGGAGGTTTTTATTTTTTAGAATCCAATCTTTTTCGGGCGGCTCAGCCGGCAATTAAACAAGAAAAAAATATTGATGCTCCGATTATAATCATCGGCTCAGGATATGGCGGTGCCGTTTCTGCGCTTCGTCTCTGTGAAGCCGGAAAAAAAGTACTGATGCTGGAAATGGGGATGAACTGGGGTAAATCCGGAATTCCTTACTCCAATTTATTGAAACCGGATAAAAGTGCAGGCTGGCTGAAAACAAAAACGATCGCTCCATTTTTTAATATTTTTTCGTTGAAACCTTTTACAGGTGTTCTCGACAGGCTGGATTTTGAGCACATCAATATCTGGGTCGGAAGAGGTGTCGGCGGCGGCTCACTGGTGAATGGCGGAATGGCGGTGACTCCGAAAGAAAGTTATTTTAAAGAAGTTTTCCCAAATTTAAATACTGATCTATTTTACAATATTTATTTTCCAAGAGCGAGACAGGAGTTGAAAGTGAATGTCATTAGTGAAGAATTTTTAAAAGAATGTCCGTTTTACAAATTCACGAGAGTGGGTGAAGAAGAAGCTCACAAGGCAGGCTTCAAAACGATGAGGGTTCCGAATGTATATGATTTCAGGTATATGGAAAAGGAATATAGAAATGAAGTTCCGCGTTCGGCTTTCAATACGGAAGTTATTTATGGAAATAATCATGGGAAAAACAGTTTAGATAAAACTTATTTGCAAAAAGCACTGGAAACCGGAAATTTAGAAATCCTAGATCTGCATTCTGTGGATGAAATTAATCTTAATCAAGATAAAAGCTATACCTTAAAAGTTCATCAGATCGATACTTCCGGAAAAACCATTGCCGAGAAAACTTTTAATTGCAAAAAACTGATCGTTGCAGCAGGAACAATGGGAACTTTAAAATTATTATTAAAATCAAATGCGGTAAATAACTTTCCTATTCCTGAAAACGTAGGGAAAAACTGGGGAAATAACGGCAATTTCATGACCGGAAGAAATTGGGTAAAACCACTTTCGGGCGGAACGGGAGCCCAACAATCAACCATTCCTGTAGCCGGAGTTGACAACTGGGATGATCCGGAACATCCTTTCTTCGCCGAAATTGCCCCGCTTCCGATGGGAATGGATGTGGCAACAGCGTTGTATCTGCAGATTAACAGAGTCGACAAAAAAGGTTCCGTTTCTTATGTTGATCAGAATTTAAAAATCAATTGGGACGCCAGTAATACCCATAAAATGAGAGAAAATGCCGATTATTTCATCAAAAAAATGAATAGGGCGAATGGTGGTACCCGTGCTCATCTTCTTTTTGATAATGGTTTTGGAGCGAATATCTGTTATCACCCTTTGGGGGGATGTGTTTTGGGTGAAGCAACCAATGATTTTGGAAAACTTAAAAATCATGAAAATCTTTTTGTACTGGACGGTTCATTGATTCCCGGAACGATTG
>CBFGVN010000025.1:0-17245 GCA_965651845.1 uncultured Chryseobacterium sp.
TGAAGGCAGACCATTGATCGTCGCTGATCCGATGCTGGCAACAGGTGCTTCATTGATCGAGGCTCTAAAAGATTTATTAACCAATGGAAATCCTACACAGCTTCACATCGTGGCAGCCATTGCTTCAAAACAAGGTGTTGAAACCCTGGAAAAAGCATATCCCAATGCAAAAATATGGGTAGGTGCCCTCGATGAAAATTTAACGTCAAAAGGCTATATCAGTCCAGGACTGGGAGATGCCGGAGATTTAAGCTACGGGGAAAAACTTCAGAGATAAAATAATTTGTCTTCTTAAAATAATCAAGAGAGATTCCAAAAATCTTTCATTATATTGAATAATAAATTTGGTCGTACCTTATCCATCGGATGTTTTGTGTCGGGGAGTACGGCCAATTTTGCGTTTGGCAGGCTTCTGTACACGTTTATACTTTCCTCCAGTGTTACCATATTATCTTTGTCACCAACCATGATCTGAACAGGAATATTGATAGTTGATAAATTATCTTTCAATGGTGGATTTTTGCCTAATGAAATCATCATTTCTGCAATGGCAGGAAGTAATAGTCTCCATTTCGAGCCGTGCTGACTTTCCAGTAATTCTGCATATTTCGGCACTTTTTCTGCAATTACAGCGGGGTTCAGCATCTTACTTTCTTTTAAAGCCTGTTCTTCTGTCCAGTCGAATTTTGTTCCCAGTGTCATGATAGAATTTACTTTTTCCGGATGCTGGTCTGCATAGCAAAGCGCTACATAACCGCCCATGCTGTGCCCGAAAATATAAACATTCTGTAGGCTTTCTTTTTCAATGAATTCTTTCAATTCTTGTGTGTATTTTTCAATAGTAATCCCGTTTTCCGGAATTTCAGCATCTCCATGTCCTGAAAATAAAGGCGTATGGATCGTAAAATATTTTGATAATTCTGTTTTTAACGGGGCAAAAATTTCGCTATGACCTAAAGCTCCGTGCAATAAAATAAGATTCAGCATGATTATTTTGTTTCTCGAAAATTAAGAAAAATTTCGGTTCAAAATTCAGGTTTGAAGTTTAGTGTTCAAAGTTCAGAATTCAAAGTTTAATGTTTAAACCCAAGACCTTGAACTTTAAACTCAAAACCCTAGACGTCAATTGCCATCACCAAAACGCTCACTTTATTATCTCCTGCCTTCAAAATTTCCCAGGCAATGGTGGCCAGAGTATTTCCTGTCGTGAAAACATCATCAACCAATACAACATGTTTTCCTGAAATATTTCTTGTAAGGGAAAAAGTATTTTCCGTTTCCAGGCGGTGTTGTTTATCTTTCAGTGCTTGTGCTTTCGAATAATGATTTCTTTTAATTATATCATGATCAAACGGAATATTATACACATCAGATAAAATTTCAGTGAATAAATGCAGCTGGTTATAGCCTCTTTCTTTTAATTTTTTTGGATGAAGTGGCACGGAAATTAGAAGGTCTGGTTTTTCATTTTTAAAATCCAATCGTTCACTAGTCCAATCTGCAAGAGTTTTCCCGATATTTTCCCGGCTTTTATATTTCAGTTCGTGAATAATTTTCCGGCTTACATTTTCTTTTTCAAACTGCATCAACGCATACGTATTTTCAACGGGAAACAAAAGTTTACATTTTTCTTTTATAAAGTTATCTTCAAAATAATTGTAATGCGTGAAGTGAATATGTTCAAAACAGAGATTGCAAACCAATAAACGGGCTTCGATAATCCGGTTGCAGTGAAGGCAACGATTCGGGAAAAATAAATCTAAAATCATTTGTGTGTTGTGAGGAACGAAGGTAAGTATTTTGGTTGGAAGAAGAAAATTTTTGGTTGAAAGATGGAAGCCGAAGGAAGTCTAATGCTTTTGAAAATATTTTTCAACGAGAAGGTCGCAATTTTTTTATAATATTTGTTGAATTCGTTTGCAAAGTATAACACTCAGCAATCAGAGAGATCTGGAGCCACCAACGGCACGCTTCAAAGCTTCCATCCTCCAGCTTCCATCTTCCAGCCTCAAAAATCCTTCCGAATTCTCTCAACCGCATTTTTCATACTCAAATTAAAATATTCCTTTTCCAGACGAACCGGCGGAGCTTGTCTCACTTCACAATCCGCAATGCTGCACGATTCGCAGGTTACACCGACGTTTATGGTTTTCAGATTGGGGGATTTTATAAAATTAATTTTTTTAATCGTTTGAGAATTCAGCAAAATGCCGAGGCAATAACTTCTGTTGCTCCCGTCAGAAAATGGGTTTTTCTGAGAAGTCGAAATCACAAGATAACTTATTCCCTGATCCTTGTAATGGGAAATTTGTGCATCTGTTAATATTTCATTTTCTTTTAAATGATGTAGATTTTTCACAGCAATCCATCGCCTGCAATAATGCTCATTGGTGGCGTTGGCGTGGGGAGCTTGCTGGTGGTTGAGATGTAACTCTTTTAAAATCTGTATTTTATCTGAATTTTTCTTTTTAACCAGACATAGATAAAACAAATCTTTGATTCCTAGTTCGGAAGAAAGAATGTTGGTTAATCGGTAATAAAAAGTTTCAGGTGAATTGGTGAAGTTTTTGACTAAATTTTCGAAATTGAGAGGTTCCCAATTGTTTTGAAGGAAAAATTCTGAAGTTTTTTCAAGTGTTTTTTCTTTTGATATCAATAAAGCTCCGGCAAAATATGATGCATAAAAATTATTCAGGATTTCTTCAAAGCTCCCAAAATCCAGCCACGAATACGTATTCGGACGATTTTTAAGTTCCAATACATTAAAGCCGATTTCTTTAGCAAAGATAAAAGTTTTTTGATCTTGCTCCAGTTTTTTATTGAGAAGCAATAATTTTTTCTCGGGAATAAATAGCGATCGGAGATGGTCTAATGTTCCGTATTGTTCAAAATCTTCGGATTGGATTTTATAATTAAATTTTTCATTTAAAATATTTTCCAAAACATCTGGCTGTAGATTTTTACTGATTTCCAGCTGATTTTCCAGTGCAAATTGCACAACTTTCTCCTCAATTTCAGGAAAATAATTATCATACAATTCCTGAAAAGATCGCAAAACGGCAAAGTAAAATCGCTCTTTTCCAAGATTATAATTCTGTGAAATTTCAATCAATGCATTGATAAAAGCCGTCACTTTTTTCGGGGCATCACTGATGATGCTGATGAGGTTATTTTTATTAATCCCGAAAAGGTCGAGAGGAATTTCCTTAAAAAAATCAGATTGTAAAATTTCATTGAACGGAGCCAGACTTTTATCCAGTTTCGTAGAAACCAATTCGTCAAAAGTACAGTTCAGCGCATCTGATAGTTGGATGATTTTATCGTGTTTCGGATATTTTTTTCCGTTTTCAATTTCATTCAAATAGGATTTCGACAAACCTGTTTTCACGGCAAGATCCTGCAGAGACCAATTTTTCTTTTGTCTCTGCTGTTTTAGTTTTAGTCCGAAAACCGTCCTGATATAGTCACTTTCAGAATTCATAAATCAAATATAAATAATTGAAAGCGATTTTTCGCATAATAATTTTTAAAATATTTTAGCGAACGTTCGCTATTTGTGAAAATTTTTATTTATGTTTGTAGTGTCGAATCTCAAAATCAATACATTATGGAAACCAAAACTCAATTGAAAATAAAAGCGCTACAGCAGTTTGACGAGATTTTTTCTAATGATCTAGTGGATTTTTTGATTGAACTTCACCAGAATTTTAATCAGAAAAGAATTAAACTTTTAGAAGAAAGAAAAAAAACTCAACAGGAATTTGATAAAGGAATTCTTCCAAAATTCTTATCTGAAACTGAAGAAATACGAAAAGGAAATTGGGTTTGTGCCCGGCTTCCGGAAGATCTTTTGGATAGAAGAGTGGAAATTACCGGGCCTGTTGACCGGAAAATGATTATCAATGCCCTGAATTCAGGTGCATCAACTTTCATGGCAGATTTTGAAGACAGTAATTCCCCAACCTGGAAAAATTGTATCGAAGGACAAATTAATCTTTCGGATGCGATTAACCGAAGAATTGATTTTACAAATGAACAGGGGAAATCTTATGAATTGAATGAGAAAACAGCTGTTTTACTGGTTCGCCCGAGAGGTTTACATTTAAACGAAAAACATCTGGAAATTAATGGAGAAGAAACTTCAGCTTCATTAGTAGATTTTGGAATTTATTTTTTCAGAAACGCAAAACAATTATTGGAAAACGGCAGCGGACCTTATTTTTACCTTCCAAAACTGGAACATTATAAAGAAGCCCGTTGGTGGAACGAAGTGTTTGTTTTTTCGCAAAACTATCTTGGAATTCCTCAGGGAACAATCAAAGCAACTGTTTTGATTGAAACCATTACGGCTTCTTTCCAAATCGACGAAATTTTATTTGAATTAAAAGAACACAGCTCCGGCTTGAATTGCGGACGTTGGGATTATATTTTTTCATTTATTAAAAAATTCAGAAATCTTCCCGAATTTATTGTTCCCGACAGAGATCAGGTGACGATGACTTCGCCTTTTATGAGTGCTTATTCTCAAAGGGTGATTGAGATTTGTCATAAAAGAAATGTCCACGCAATCGGTGGAATGGCAGCACAAATTCCAATAAAAAACGATTATGAAGCAAACAGCATTGCCTTTGGAAAAGTGAGAAGTGATAAAGAAAGAGAAGTGAAAAATGGACACGACGGAACCTGGGTGGCACATCCGGCGTTGGTTTCTGTGGCGAAAGATATTTTTGATCAATATATGCCTTCAGAAAACCAGATCGATAAAAAATTTGATTATCAGATTACAGAAAAAGACTTGCTCGAAATTCCAAAAGGTGAAATTACTGAAAATGGGGTACGGAAAAACATCAATGTAGGAATTCTTTACATAGAATCCTGGCTGATGGGAGTTGGTGCGGCGGCAATTTATAACTTAATGGAAGATGCGGCAACAGCGGAAATTTCAAGAACCCAAATCTGGCAATGGCTTAAAAATGATGCTGTATTGAGTGACGACCGGACATTAACCAGAGAAATGGTTCTCCAGTGGGAAGCTGAAGAAATGGAGCGTATTGAAAAATATGTCGGTGAAGAACGTTTCAAAAACGGGAAATTCAATCTTGCCAAAGAACTTTTCAATGAACTGATCTTCTGTGAAAACTTTGCAGAATTTTTAACCTTAAAAGCATATCCTTTTATTTAAGTTGGAGAGTTTTAGTGTTTTAGGATGGGAGGGTTTTAATGTTTATAACTAAAACTATCAATTATCAACCAAGAACTACCGTCAAGCAACAATTATCTAAACCCAAAATAGTATGAAAACAAAACAAGAACAAATCAGGGAAATAGAAAAAGACTGGCTGGAAAATCCACGCTGGACTGGAGTTAAAAGACCTTACGCCGCTGAAGAAGTACTGAAACTGCGGGGTTCTTATAAATTAGACTATACGATTGCCACAGAAATGTCGAAGAAATTCTGGGACAAATTAAATAATCAGGACTTTATTGCCGGATTGGGAGCGTTGACAGGAAATCAGGCAGTACAGGAAGTTGATGCAGGTCTGGAAGCCATTTATCTTTCAGGATGGCAGGTCGCTGCAGATGCTAATCTATCGGGCGAAATGTATCCGGATCAATCATTATATCCTGCAAATTCGGTGCCTTCGGTAGTGAAAAAAATTAATAATGCTTTGTTAAGAGCCGATCAGATTCAATCCGTAAATGGAGGAGGAGAAAAAGAATATCTAGTTCCGATCGTTGCAGATGCGGAAGCCGGTTTTGGAGGAAATCTGAACGCGTATGAATTGATGAAACAAATGATTGAAGCCGGAGCTGCTGCTGTACATTTTGAAGATCAGCTATCTTCTGCAAAAAAATGTGGTCATTTGGGAGGAAAGGTTTTGGTTCCGACTCAGGAAGCGATTAATAAATTGATTTCGGCCCGTCTCGCGGCGGATGTTTTGGGAGTTCCGACTTTAATTATTGCAAGAACAGATGCGGATGCAGCGGATCTACTGACTTCAGATATTGATGACAGAGATAAAAAATTTGTGACCGGCGAAAGAACTTCCGAAGGTTTTTATGTCGTGAAAAATGGAGTAGAACAGGGAATCGACAGAGGGTTGTCTTACGCTCCTTATGCAGATTTGATCTGGATGGAAACTTCCAACCCTGATCTGGAACAGGCAAGAAAATTTGCAGAAGGGATTCATGCGAAGTTTCCGGGAAAAATGCTGGCCTATAATTGTTCGCCATCCTTCAATTGGGCTGCAAAGCTGAGCGTTGAAGAAATGTTGAATTTCAGGGAAGAACTGGCAAAAATGGGATATAAATTCCAGTTTATCACATTGGCTGGCTTCCATGCATTGAATACAGCAATGTTCGAGCTGGCGTTGGCTTATAAAGAAAAAGGAATGGCGGGCTATTCCGAATTGCAGGAGCGCGAATTTGCTTTACAGAAACAAGGTTTCAGAGCCGTGAAGCACCAGTCTTTTGTAGGAACAGGATATTTTGATGAGGTTCAGAATATTGTTACGAATGGTTCTTCAGCAACGGTGGCAATGAAAGATTCTACGGAGACGGCGCAGTTTCATTAAAACTTTAAATCAGTTTAAAAAGTTCCATTTTAAATAAATTTAATTGTTAAGACCTTCTCAATTTTGGGGAGGTTTTGCTTTTTATGTCCTATTTTTGAGTAAATATTTGAAGAAGATGAGTCTGATTTATGAAAAGCAAATACAAGTAACAGAAGAACATATTGATGGAAATAATCACGTCAACAATGTTCAGTACGTTCATTGGGTGGAGGAAATTGCCGGTGAACATTGGGATTTTGTGAAACATAGAACAGAATATCCGGAAGATATCTGGATGCTTCTGGATCATCATATTCAATATAAAAAACAGGTGTATTTAGGTGATATCATCAAAATAAAGACCTATCCGAAAGCTCCGGAAGGAATTCGGCAGCCGAGAAAAGTTGAGTTTTATTGTAACGATCAGCTGGTGGTAGATTCGAGTACACTTTGGGTTTTGATTGATGTAAAGACACAGAAAATTAAGAGGTTGGAAAATGATTGGCTGGATAAATTGTAATTATTCATTTAAGATTTTCACAATCGTATCAAATTTCGTTTCGTCAACAATTCCGGTAATTTCTTTTACATTCCCGTTTTTATCAATAATAAAATTTAAAGGATTTCTTAAAATAGGAAAGTATGATTTTAATTCTTGTCCGGAATCTGTAATATGTTGAAAATTAAAATTGTGTTTTGCTAGAAATTTGTCAACCTTTTCTTTATTGTCATAAGTAATGGCGATGAAATTTGCTTTAGCTCCTGAAGTTTCTTTTAGCTTGTTTAAATAAGGGAGTTCTTTCAAACAAGGTTCACAGGTTGTCGACCAAAAATTGATGAACGTAGTTTTCCCTTTTAAATTCTCAGCATTAAAATTTTTGCCTTCCGGATTCTTATATTTTTCAATTGGAAAATGTGTTCCGATTTTATTTTCTAGATCGGGCTGAATTTGGAATTGCCTTTGTTGAGCAACTAATGATAAACTAATTATCATCAAAAGGAATGTGAGAGTTTTCATGTAATTTTAACGATTTAATTGAATTATTATTTTTAAAAACAAATCATTTTTGATGTGTTTAAGAACGTTAATGGAACAAACCAAATTCCTTATCTTTGCACCATGATACGTATTACAAAAATTTTTACATTCGAAACCGCTCACGTGCTGTATAACTACGACGGAAAATGTAAAAATATGCATGGACATTCCTATAAACTGTTTGTAACGGTGAAAGGGAAGCCGATAAATGATTTGGAAAACCCTAAAAATGGGATGGTTGTGGATTTTGGAGACATCAAAACGATTGTAAAATCTGAAATTGTAGATGTTTGGGATCATGCAGTTTTAATCAATGCACTTTCTCCTCATAAGGAATTGGGAGAAGATCTTGAGCAAAAGGGACATAAAGTGATTTACTGTACTTTTCAGCCCACTTGCGAAAACATGTTATACGCCATCGCCACAAAAATAAAGTCGAGACTTCCGGAAGGGATTTCTTTGGCTTATCTTAAACTTCATGAGACCGAAAACTCTTACGGAGAATGGTTTGCGGAAGATAATCAGTAATTTACAAAAACTCAGACGGTGTTAAAGACAATCATCAATTTAGAACCTGGAAAAAAAGTATATTTCGCTTCAGATCAGCATTTTGGTGCACCCAATCCAAAGGAAAGCAAAGTTCGTGAAGAGCGGTTTATCCATTGGATGGATGAGATCAAGCATGACGCTCAGGTTCTGTTTTTAATGGGTGATTTGTTTGATTTCTGGCACGAATGGAAGCATGTGATTCCGAAAGGGTACGTCCGTGTTTTAGGAAAAATTGCAGAGCTAAAGGATCGTGGAATTCATGTGTATTTTTTTGTGGGCAACCATGATCTTTGGATGAAAGATTATCTGGAAGAAGAAATCGGATGTACAGTTTTTTACAAAAAGCAGTATTTCGAAATTGCAGGAAAACAGTTTTTGCTGGCTCACGGAGATGGTTTGGGGCCAGGTGACAAAGGATATAAAAGAATGAAGAAATTGTTCACAAATCCTGTTGCACAATGGTTTTTCAAATGGCTGCATCCCGATATTGCCATGAAAATTGCATTGTACCTGTCACAGAAAAACAAAATGATCTCCGGAGATGAAGACAAAGCATTTTTGGGAGAGGATAAAGAATTTTTGATTATTTATTCGAAAGAAAAACTGAAAACCCAGAAGATAGATTATTTTATCTACGGTCACCGTCATCTTCCGATGGTGCTGGATTTGGAGCAGAAAGCAAAATATATCAATTTGGGAGACTGGATTTCGTATTTCACATACGGTGTTTTTGAAAAAGATTTTGAACTGAAAATTTTTGAGGAAAGCACAAAAAAAATTACCTCTTAACGAGGTAATTAAACCGAATGAACCGAAATTCATTCTTGTTTTTAATCCATATTCCGAGATACCACACAGCAATAACCTGACCAAATTTTTAATTTTTAAATTAAAAAAATATTAAAACAACACTCTTTTTGTTAACTTGTTTAAAATGAGACAATAAGAATTTAAAAATATTTTTAGAGAAGTGGAAAATATATTTGACATACTGACAGAACAGGATTTTCTGAATGCTTCATTGAAAACATTCTATTATCAATATGAAAATGTAGAGATCTATAGAAAGTTTGTGGATTATTTAAAAATTAATCCTAGAGAAGTGGACAGTCTGACAAAAATTCCGTTTCTACCCATCGAGATGTTTAAAAACCATCAGATTTTAGACAAGAATGTGACAACGGATTTATTTTTTCAAAGTTCGGGTACGACGCAGATGAATTTGTCTAAAAATTTCATCGCCGATGAAAAGATCTATCAGGAAAGTATTTACAAAAGTTTTAAACGGTTTATTGGGGTACCGGAAGATTTTATTTTCCTGGGACTCTTACCGAGTTATCTTGAAAAGCAAAATTCGTCATTAATTTATATGGTGGATTATCTGATGAAAAAATCTGGCAAACCGGAAAACGGATATTTCCTTTACAACCACGAAGATTTATTTGAGTTATTAAATACATTAAAAGATAAAAAAGTCATCCTTTTCGGAGTTTCTTTTGCGCTGTTAGATTTCTTAGATTTCTGCAACTCCAACACTTTAGCACTCAAACACTCCAACACTCTGACAGTAATCGAGACTGGCGGAATGAAAGGAAGAAAAGAAGAAATAACAAAAGATGAGCTGCTGAAAATTTTACAGGAAGGTTTTAAAACAGACAAAATTTATTCCGAATATTCTATGACAGAGCTTCTTTCTCAGGCTTATTCTCTGGGAAATAATGAATATCAATGTCCGAAATGGATGAGAATTATGGTGAGAAATGCGGAAGATCCTTTTAATTATGAAAAAGAAGGTAGAACCGGCGCCATTAATATTATCGATCTGGCGAATATTCATTCATGTTCATTCATTGCAACTCAGGATTTAGGGAAAATCGTGGGCGACAAATTCCAGGTTTTGGGAAGAATTGATCATTCCGATATCCGGGGGTGTAGCTTACTTGTGAGCTGATTTGAGTTGGAGAGTTTGAGGGTGCGAGGATTGGAGAGTGAGGGGTTTGAGAGTTTTGTTGTGGGTGTCGATTTTGTAATCTTTTAGATTGTCTATCATTTGCTGAGTGGAACGTCCTTGCGAACACAAATATGCAGAAATATACTCAAATAAACTTTGTGTTCTTTGCGTTAAAAATTAAATTATCATAAAATCGAAATGTGTTAAAAATAGAAGAACTAGTTCATGCATTTATCCATTCTCAATGTGATTTTGAGAAAGAAATTGTCTTAACCAATCATTTCCAGGCAGATTGGGAGGCAGATTTATTGATTATAGATTCTGAAGGTTTTAGCCATGAAATTGAAATTAAGCTTTCCAAAAGTGATTTTAAAAATGATTTTAAAAAATCGTACACCAATATAAAAACCGGCGAAAAATTTTTGAAACATGATAAAATCGGTTGTGGCGACTATGTATGCAATGCATTCAGTTTTTTACTTCCGATGGGGATGGTAGATCATGACTTAATTCCCGTGCATTGCGGAATTATTGAATTTTATCATAACGTAGATTCCTGGGAAACAGAATTTTATAACATCAGGAAACCTAAAAGAGTACACGAAGATTCTTACTGGAAACTGAATGACAAAGACCTTTTCATCCGAAAAATGGCTCTAAATCTATTACAAAGGAAAATGGAGATCAAAGGAAAGCATGAAGAGCTGATCTTTAAAAATCCTTTTGATATTAAGAAGTTTAAATAATTAATTAGAATAGACAATTTTTTAGATCCTTCGACTGCTTCGCGCTCAGGATGACATCGCTAATACTATTTGCTAATAATTAACAGTATAATTTTCCAGTGTCCCCCTGAGCGCGAAGCAGTCGAAGGGTTTTTGAGTTGCATTGTTGAGATCCTTTCAGGATGACAGAACTCTAATACTAAATGTTACATTCTGTACAGAAGATTTTGCGTTGTCATCCTGAGCGCGAAGCAGTCGAAGGATTTAAAGCCAATAAAAACTTAGACATAAAAAAATCCCGTCAGATGACAGGATTTAATTTTATGGTTTTTGAATTTTTTAATCTACCAGTTCAGAATCTCTTTGAAGCAAAAATTTATAGATTAATCCTCCAACGACACCTCCCAGAATTGGAGCCGCCCAGAACAGCCAAAGCTGAGACATTGCATTTCCGCCTACGAAAACTGCCTGAGAAAGTGATCTCGCAGGGTTTACGGAAGTGTTGGTAATCGGGATTGAAATTAAGTGAATTAATGTTAAAGCCAGACCGATGGCGATGCCTGCAAATTTTCCGTTGGCATATTTATCAGTTGCTCCCATGATGATGATCAGGAAGAAAGCTGTTAACAAAAATTCAGCGAGAAACGCGGCAGCCATAGAATAGCTTCTTCCGTGATAGCCGGCCATTTCATAAAAGTTTGTAGCAAATGCTCCGGGACCCTCTGTGGTAAAAGCACCTGCGCCCTGCAAGATTACATACAGACATCCTGCGGCAGCAATAGCGCCGATACATTGTGCTACAACATATGGGATAAGATCTTTAGCCGGAAACTTACCACCTGCCAGAAGACCAAAAGTCACGGCCGGGTTGAAATGCCCTCCGGAAATATGTCCTACAGCATAAGCCATGGTAAGAACCGTAAGACCAAAAGCCAGAGCGACACCTAAAATTCCGATACCGCTGTCGGGAATTCCGGCGGCGAAAACTGCACTTCCGCAACCACCGAAAACAAGCCAAAATGTGCCAAAAAATTCAGCAAAAAGTTTTTTTATCATATTGTTTATTTTAAAATGTATCTCAAATTTAAATTTAAATATTAAAATAAAAAAGAATTTTTTGAAAAATATTTCAAAGTAAAGTGAAGAGTTTTTATGAAATTAACAATACGGTTTTGTGTTTGCTGAGAATTTTATTTCAACTATATTCTTTTAAGATTTGAATTTTATACAATAAATGTTTATTTTTCGTTTATAAATTTAAAGTGTCTTTAATGGGAAAGTTTTTTTGTACGATTTTAGTGTCTTTTATTTCTAATTTTCATTATTCTCAGGCGGCAAAAAAAGTACTACCTTGTTATGATCTCACGGAGGTTTTGAAGGTGGAGCCGACTGCGCTTTATAAGCCGCATCTGGATGCCTCAAAAAGTTTTGGAGTTAAAGTGCTTAAAGATTCTAAAACGGTCCTGAAATATATCAACAGCGGAAAATTTCATAAAATAAAAAAATCCGGGAAGGGTTATCGTGTCCAGAAGCTCGATTACAGCAGGGGATGGATGGTTTCCAAAGGGAAATTGATGCTCGAAAGAATGGGAGCCCGTTTCAGTAAGGAGACAAAAGGGCACACTTTTACGGTATCGTCGATTACCAGAACGCTGGAAGATCAGTGTAGATTAAGAAAAGTTAATTCTAATGCTTCTTTGGGAATCAGCTCGCACAATTATGGCAATTCATTCGATATTTCTTATGTTCGTTTTAATAACGTTTTGAAGTATAATCCTAAGATGGAAGCCGCGTTGGAAAAAGTGCTGAAATACTATTACAATCTGGGAAGGATTTATTATATCAAAGAAAAACAGCAAAGCTGCTATCACGTTACGGTTAGAAATTATTAACAAATTTTCAATTATCTGTGAGATACTTGCACAGGTAGTTTAGTTTATATAATTTTATGCCACTAAAATACCGTGAAAATATGAGAACAATATTCACCAGAGAAGAATACGACATCGCAATCGAAGGATGGTCTATGAACTGTGGAAATTATTCAGCAATCCAAAATCTTATCCCTACCAATTATGTTTTCAATCTTACTGCAGATCAGGTAGATTGGATAAAAGGAAAAAACCTATACAACAAATTCTGTGTAGAAATGGGAGTCTACGAGAATCAGGTTATCATTATTCTGGCTCCTCTTGATAGTAAAGGACAGAAAATCCCTATGAATGAGTATTGCTATGCACCTCTTAACGAGCTGACTAACGATCTTACGCTGGTAGAAACACAGCAATATATCTTGGTGAAAAATGCTGTGCTATCTAAGGAACTTACAAAGATCGACGACAATTCCAATATGTATTTTCCAGTTGCCAATCAGCCGATGATGGAGCAGGATAAAGCACTGGAAGCGATTGAATCTTGGAGAAGCGAAGCCATGACTTGGTTTTACAGAGAATGTAATGAATTCGGGGGTGAAAGAGTCTTTAGACAATTCTTTGTACCTACACAAGATCTTATCCCTTCAAAACCAGGACTTACAAACATTGTATGTTCATTCGGGTTAAAGTTTTCTGATGTATATCAAAGAATGCTGCCTACCCTTATTTTCATCTCTTTCTATGTAGATCTTGAAAATACAGGAAGTATACAAACGATCTCAAATACATACGACTGGTCTCAGCCATGTCCGCCTATTTGTAACATTTAAAAAAAAAATTAAATAACAACTACTAAAATGGAGGATGCTTTTAAAGTAATACTTTATTTTAATAACGGTTTTCTTTTTATCAGTGCTCTTATAGGACTTTTAAAATTTAAACACTTAAAAAATATTGAAAAATGGTATGTTTATTATATCATTTTTCTTTTTTTCATAGAAGCCGCTATTAAAATTTCAATCTATGCTTTAAAATTAAAGAATATAGATTTCCTGTATCCTCTGTATGTTTCAGGAGAGCTTTTTTTATTGGGAAGCTTATTTATCAGGAAATCAAATCTTTCAAAATATTGGTATATCCCGATTTTTATTTTGATGGGGTATTTTTTCTTCGTGAATAAGATAGAAACCAATGAGCTGAAAAAGGTATTTTCCAATATTGTTGTAATCTGTTTTACAGGATATTCGCTTTTGATGGAGATCAGGAAAAGTGAAACGAATAACGACAGGTTTATACTGGTGGATGCCTTTATATTTCTGTATTATGCCGTTTCGGTGTTTATCTTTTTCATGCTGAAACAGCTGAAATCATTTTCCAATGATGAGGTGTATATGATTTGGAGTATGAACAATGTATTGTGCTCTTTCCTTTATGTATCAATTATTTATAGCTTTTTAAAATTAAAGAAATAACTTTAAATATCAACTTTTTCATTACTTTAATCGTCGTTTTGGTGATTATTGTCTCTTTTATTTTGCTGGCATACAGAAGCTTTATTCTAAGAATTATTAAAGAAAAAAATGCACAGCACGAAGCGGAGGTTTTACATCAGAAAAGGTTGGTTTTAGAAAATATTAAAGCTCAGGAATCGGAGAGAAAAAGAATTGCCGTAATGATTCATGATGATATCGGAAACCGTCTGAATATTCTTTCATTATGGCTGAATAATCTGGACACAAAAGGAGATGAGCTGATCAAGAAGAATATTTCTGCGCAGATGGGTTCTCTGATAGACTCGGCCAGAAGTATTTCACATTCATTATATCCTGTGAATCTGGAATCTGTGGGGCTGGTTCTCTATATTGAAGAGCTGATCGCCAATTTATCAGGAAGAATCAATATTTCACTGAATGTAAGCCCGAAATTTCAGAAAAAAGATATCTTCATTGAAGTTCAGTTATACAGAATTATTCAGGAATTTACCACCAATGTTCTCAAACATTCGGAAGCATCAAGGGTCTGGATTTATATTAAAGATAATAAAGGTAATCTTGCCGTTGTGATTTCAGATAACGGGGAGAGTTTTGAATATGAATCGGTAAAAAAAGGAATGGGTATCAAAAATATCGAATCCAGAATAAAATCTATGAATGCGGCGCACAAATGGAAAAATGTTTTAGGTAAAGGCAGCCGTTTAATTATTAAAATTCCATACAACAATGAATTCCCAAATCAAAATAGCATTAATTGATGACGAGCAGTTGATCCTCGAAGGCGTAAAAATGTTATTGTCTTCCGAACAAAATATTTCGGTAGTTTCAACATCCAACAACGGACCCGATTTTTTAGAGAGCTTGGAAAGTACTTCAAAAAGTGATTTTCCGGATATTGCTCTGGTAGACGTACAAATGCTGCCGATGAACGGTTTCGAGCTGGTTGAAATTCTTAAGGAGAAATATCCCGATCTTAAAATTATCATCCTTTCTTCACATTACAAGACCACAATATTAGGCTATATGGTGAAGCTGGGAGTTTCGGCATTTTTACCTAAAAATTCGAACCGAAATGCTTTTATAGAGGCCATTACAATGGTTTACAAAAACGGGATTTTCTTCACTCCGGAAGATCATCAGATGATTTTTTCTTACATGAACAGCCCCACGAAAAAAAGAACGCTTTTTGAAATGGATGACGAGCTTTCCGATCGTGAAAAAGATGTCGTGAAACTGATCTGCCAGGAATTTACCAACAATGAAATTGCAGAAAAATTATTCATCAGCCCGAGGACGGTAGAAAGCCACAGACAAAGGATTGTCGAAAAAATAGGCGCTAAAAATACAGTTGGAATTGTGATTTATGCCATCATCAACAATATTCATCCGTTAGAAAGAATTTGATTCCGTAGAAATACGGAATTTTTTATTTAGTACTTTATACTCTATAATCCGGATTTTTTTCATCGTTACTTTGAGGAGTTCATTCACTTTGTCAAAGTTGAAAATCTTTGACAAAGTTTAAAAATAAAACCACAAAGTGCAATGAAAAACAATATGATTTCTGTCGGAATTTTCTTCGACGGAACCGGTAACAACGGGTTGAACGCAACTTCACCCGAACAACCCCAGAAAAACAACGAAAGCTACTATAGTAATATAACCAATATTTATAAGCTGTTTAAGTTATTCAATGGTGATGAAAAAATTTATATAGAAGGAATCGGAACGGTAACAGGAGCGGAAGACAGCGATTTTGCCATGGCAACCTGTAAAAATCCTGCAGGATCCGAAGGCTATTCTTCCGATGACAAATTGGAAAAAGCTTTTTCTTTTATCAAAGGGAAAATGCATGACCCAACGAAAGAATATCATTTTTATGTGTACGGGTTCAGCAGAGGAGCTATGCTGGCAAGAAACTTCTGTTATGAATTATTAAAGCCGGATTCAAAGATTTTAGGGAAGATCAAAGTAAAGTTTCTCGGTACTTTTGATACGGTAGAATCTGCCCCGTTCAATGATTATAATGTAACAGTTTTACCGGCTACGGAAAGAGCGCTTCATCTGTGTGCTGTGAACGAATGCAGGTATTTTTTCCCGTTAACAGGCTTTTTTGAAGACTCAAACGACATGGAAGACACAAAATCTGAAACCGGAGATTCCGTTTGGAAAGAAATTTTCATTCCGGGAGCTCATGCAGACGTTGGCGGCGGATATTTGGAAGGATCGCAATCTGTCTATGTTTCTCCGAATTTTTTGAGGAACGATTATCTTCGTTCATATGTAGAAAATGTAAGAACGGAAGCCAGAGATGCTCAGGGAAACAAAATCTGGAATTCTCTTTTGCAGCATTACAAATTGGATGAAGGCGAACTTTTTTCTCAGGCATATGTGGCAAGAGACTGGGTGTACAACGAGCTTTCAAAAGTTTACGGAAAATTGATGCTTACCGAAACGAATGCTAAGGAAGTGATTTTTAAAACCAATTTTGATGAGTCTGATTTTAAAATTGATGCAAAGGCTCATCCTTATTTAATTGAGCTTTCCAACGCTTTAGAAAAATACAGCAAGATTCTTTCCCCGGATTTGAAGCCTGCGTATGATTATCAAAAATTGGCGGATTACACTCATATTTCAGCAAATTTTGGATTGTATCATCCTGCTATTCTTGAGAATTCAAAATCAGATGCGAATGTAGAATTTATCAACAATGGATTGAACGTTCCGAGCAATAACAATGATCAGTTTAGTATAAACCAATCAAAACTTCAATCCGAAATACACCATATAGAAGATTCTGTAGTAGACTACGCATACGGAACAAACATTCCGAATAACGATAATTGGAACCGTACAATATTGATTAAAGAGAATTTTTATAATAAATGTTAGTACTTTTTCAGTTTTAAATTTAGGTGTGGAGCTGTCCTGGTTAGACAGCTCTTTTTTGTGTTTTATTTTAAAATTTAAGTTCAAAAAACCAAAAACTGACAGCTGTCAACTAACAACAATTAACCATTTTTCTTTTTAGGAGCTTTTTCCCGCTTTCGCTACTCGCTT
>CBFGVN010000026.1:0-17149 GCA_965651845.1 uncultured Chryseobacterium sp.
ACAGCGAAAAAATCGGCTCCGATTCTATCCATTTTATTAATAAAACAAATCTTGGAAATGCCATGTTTCTCGGCTTGGTACCAAACGTTTTCAGTCTGCGGCTGAACTCCCGAAGAGGCACAGAAAACAGCAACAACACTGTCTAGAACTCTTAGAGAACGTTCAACTTCTACTGCAAAATCAATGTGTCCGGGAGTGTCAATAATGTTGATATTGAATACATTGTGATCTTTTTTCCATTGTGTGGAAATTGCAGCCGATGAAATCGTAATTCCTCTGTTTTTCTCCTGAATGTCTTTATCCATCGTCGTATTTCCCTCATCTACGTTTCCTATTTTATGGATCATTCCTGTGTAATACAGCAATCTTTCCGTAAGAGTCGTTTTTCCGGCATCGACGTGTGCTATTATCCCTATATTTCTTGTGTTGTATTTCATTTTGTTTCATTTAAATTGTTGATTTTTAAGGTTGTATTTTAAATTTCTGGTCACAAGGATTCAATGATCTTACATTTTGCTTCAGTAAGAAATTCAAATTTGTTTTTGTTAAAAATTGCAGACAACCTTTTCGAATGTAAAAAGCTGAAAAGTAGGGTAGCAAAAAAGACCTATCCGAACAGATAGGCCTTCAATATATTTTTGTTTAATAAAGGTCGATCGTTATTCAGATAAATATTTAGTGCTACCAAAGTACACAGCTCTGATAGGATTGTTTAGAGTAATTATATTTATCATTTTTGTTGACATTGTTGATTGTTAACTGGTTGCAAATTTAGAAAAAAATATTTTCACGGGCAATCTTTTTTTAAGTACTCTTCTTCATTTTACTAAAAGAAAATCCTCCTCAAATTATTTTGAGGAGGATTACTATTTAATGAGATTTATTTTTTTAAGAATTTTAAATTTTTAACTCCATCAATTTCTATAAAATACATTCCTTTAGAAAGTTGAGAAACATTGATTTTTTTCTCATTCGGAATATCTCCCTGTAAAATTGTTCTTCCATTAACATCTGTTATTTTATATTTTTTTGCAGATTTTAATTGTGAATTGAGTTGTATAAAATCGGTTGCCGGATTTGGTGAAATAGTAATTCCTGACGTAGCTTCTATTTCGTGGGTAGATAATGTTGCACTGTACAATTGACTAATTTCTGTGGGAGTAAGAACTCTGCTCCAAATACCTACATCATCTATATTTGCATTAATATTACCACCGCTAATTGCTTTTCCTATAAAAAAAGGAAGCGGCGACTGTGATGTTGCTGTATAGGTATTGGTAGCTGTTCCTACAGAAACACCGTTCTTATAAAGAGTCATACTCATATTATTATATACCATTACATAATGTTCCCATTGTGAAGTGGTGTAGTTGGGACCATTCACCCAGGTCCATGACTGGCCTTGTTTGTTGGTTCCGTAAATTGTTTTTGTGGCATCACATTGTGCAAGCCAGATAAAATTTCCGTTTGTGCTGGAACCGCTCATTAGAGCAACCCCCGAGTTGTTATCATTTTTTTGCATCCAGAAAGAAACTGAATTAGCTCCGGTTTGCGAAAAAACATAAGATAGCGAACTTGCAGTAAGAAAACTGTTGGTTCCGTTGAAAGAATAGGCCGAGTTGGGATTGCCATTTCTATCGCTGGTAATAGTTGCATTACTTACAGTAAGGTTATTATTGTTTCCGCTGGAGTCATTGGCATTTCCGTTAAATCCCCACCATGCTACTAGTCCGGAAGTAGGGACATAACTAGGTGTCTGTGCAAAAACAGATAAGGAAAAAAGAAAAGAAGAAAATAGAATAATTTTTTTCATATATAGTTTTTTTAATTGATACAAAGTTAAATGTTTAATTTATTTTCCAAGTTAAAAAATGTTAATTTTTTGCATTTAATTTAAAATAATAAAACATTTACTTAATTTAATTTAAAATATGAATTAAAATTATCTCAGTTTGTTGATATATTAATAAATATCAGATTAATTATTAATTTTTTATTTTTTCTAGATAAATATTCATCGTTTCATTTACTTTTATGTATATAATTTTTGCAAATCACAGACTTTTTGAAATTATAAGCTGCTTTGAATATAGAACATGTTGATTTTTTTATATTTGACTCTGAAATCTTAAAAAAATCACAAAAAGAGCTAGTTCGTTTTTAATTAAAATTAAAAATTTTATCTTTGGGAATAATTGTAATTCAAACACAAATTGACATGAAAAATCTTAAATCTTTTTCAGAAAAAGCTAAATAAAACTTTAACTGTACCATTTTGAAAACAGATATTGACATTCACAACCACTGTCATTTTTCTTTTGACCTGTGGCTTACCTTAATCAAATCTCATCCTGAATTTAAAGCAAAAAGAGTTGAGCTGTTCTCCTCATTTTTTGATATAAGCAAGCCGATCGAGGAAGTTGCGAAAACCGTAAAATATTATGATGATCTTTGTAACACCATCAACGAGGTAATTGGTGGAAATGTGGATACATTTGAAATGTACTTATTGATATTAGGTGCGCTAAATGTTGATATAAAACAGTTAAATAGAGATATATTAAGTGAATTTTATGTAAAAAGCGAAAAGCTTTTCCTGGAATATAAACCCATTGTGATTTTCGAAAATTTGCATCAGTTTTTTGATGAGATTAATCAGGGAAAGACGATTAATATTTTAAGCAATACAGGATTTATCAAAGGAACGACCATGAGGAAGTTCCTGATCAATGAAAACCTCGATCAATACATAGATTTTCACATCTATTCTGATGAATTGAATTGTTCAAAACCGAATCCTCTTGCGTTTCAGGAGGTGAAAAATAAGATTAAAAATCAAGATCTGCAGATGCATCAGATTTTGCACATCGGAGACAACCCGATTGCGGATTACAAAGGTGCCAAAGATTTTGGTTTCAGTGCACACTTACTTAAACACCAACTATAATTATGAACAGGAGATACAGTTTACATCACATTCATTCGGCGGATGAATTCACTTTTTCCCCCGCAGAATACAGCTATTTCAAATATGGCGATAAGTCGTATGCAGAGAAGTTTGCAAGAGAATTATTCGACGGCTTTATTGCTGAACATGAACATGTTTTGGAAACAAATAAAGAGATTGTAGTGCTGCCGAGTCCTTATATGGCGATTCCTACAGCTTCTAATTTCTTGTGTTTTTATTTTAAAAAGCATTTGGATTTTCATTTGTTTCAAAAAGGAAAAAAATCAAGTGTTTTATCGAAAATCAACAGAAATCATACATACACGACAGATTATGGAAATCTGAGTTTTGAAGACCGTAAAAATTTGATTGCCAACGATACTTATTATCTGGATAAAGATTTTTTAAGAGGAAAACTTTGTATTTTTATAGACGATATCAAAATCACGGGAAGTCATGAATTTACAGTGAATAAAATTTTGAAACAATACAATGTTGAGGGAGAATTTTTATTCATGTATTATGCTGAATTGATGAATTTTGACATCGATCCTAAAATTGAGAACTTTTTTAATTACTATGCAGTGAAAAATGTAGAACACGTTGTAGAAGTAATGGTAAAGCCAAGTTTTCAGTTTAATACAAGGATTGTAAAATATATTTTAGGCCTGGAATCAAGTAAATTTGAATATCTTTCGTCTAAAGTAAAAAAGGAGCAGATGGATCATTTGCTGGAACTGGCAATCAGTAACAATTATCATTTAATAAAAGAATACGAAAACAATATAAACATATTAACACAAACCGAATTATATTATGGCTATTAACTTACAGAAAGGACAAAGAGAAAATATAAACGCACCAAAATTTACAGTAGGCTTAGGATGGGATATTAATAATACATCTACAGGAACTGCTTTCGATTTGGATGCTTCTTTATTTTTATTGGGTGAAAATAAAAAGTTAATTTCAGATAATCACTTTATTTTTTACAACAATCTGGAATCTCCGGACAAAGCTGTGATTCACTCCGGTGATAATTTAACGGGTGACGGAGCAGGAGATGATGAGCAAATTAAAATTGATTTAACTAAAATTGATCCTGCTGTAAAAGAAATTACAGTAGTAGTAACGATTCACGAAGCAGATGCAAGAAAACAAAACTTCGGGCAGGAAAGAAATTCATTCATCAGATTTATCTAAACATTTACAAATGAAGAAATCCTGAAATATGAATTAGACGAAGATTTCTCCATCGAAACTGCTGTGGAATTCGGAAGAATTTACAACAGAAACGGAGAATGGAAATTCGAAGCAGTAGGGGCAGGACAGAGAGAAGGCCTTGAAAAATTTGTATCAATTTATCAATAATGTATCATGGATAATCAGGAAAATCAACCAATAGATCCTCTTGGATCAATCGAACCTCTGAAAACATTCGAACCCGCACAGCCTAGCCAGCCGGCTCAGGGAATGGCGCCGGTTCTTGTAGACAGAGACGGAAATGTAAATCTGAACCAATTACAGGTAGAAGAGCGCCAAAAGTATGAAACGATGGCCAATGCTATCGATGAGACAAATCCCGGATCCATCGTAAATTTCGGAGCTGATCTTCAGAAAACATTGGCAAACCAAAGTGACAGCTTTTTAGGAAACGTAAGAAGATCAAATTCTGGAGAAGTAGGTGAATTGATTAATAATTTATTAGTCGAACTAAACTATGTAGACGTTGACGAAATCAACAACAGAAATCCTGTAAAAGGTTTTTTAAGTAAATTACCTTTCATGAAAAAGGTGATGACGCAGGTGGAAAATCTTTTCGCGAAATATGACAAAATCGTTAATAATATTGATCAGATTTCTCATAAAGTAAACGCCGGAATCATTACTTCTTCCAAGGATAATGCGGTTTTGCAGACCATTTTCGACAGCAATGTGAATTCCATTAAACAAATCGAAGATCTTGTGATCGCAGGAAATTTAAGAATGGAAAAAGCGAATCAGGAATTGGCAGAAATGGAAACGAATGTTCAGAATTATGCAGATTATCAGATTGCTGACAAAAGAGATTTCATTGCGAGACTAGACAGAAGAATGGCCGATCTTAAAGTCGTTCGTCTGATCATGATGCAGTCTCTTCCACAGATCAGACTGGTTCAGAATAACAACGTTTCTATTGCTGAAAAAGCACAGACGATCCTGACGACAACATTGCCAGTATGGAAAAATCAGCTTTCTTTGGCGGTTGCAATGCACAGACAGCAGCAAAATATTGAAATTCAGCAGAAAGTGTCTTCTACAACGGAAGAAATTTTAAGAAAAAATGCAGAACGTCTGGGGCAAAACTCAAGAAATGTTGCAAGAGCCAACGAACAGACCATCGTCTCTGCTGAAACATTGAGAGAAACGACCAATATGTTGATCAGTACATTAAATGAAGTAAAACAGATCCAAAAACAAGGAGCGGAAAACAGAAGAAAGCTGGATCAGGATCTTCAGACATTGGAACACGAACTAAAAGCAAATATCAGAAGTTAATAATACAGTACCAAGGTGGATGATGAAGCTGTAAGCATACTATATAAAACCAAAAGCAGATTAACGAAACTTAAGCTTCTGTCGAATTTTTTTGAAAATGTTGATATAATCTCGATCTAGATCAAGACGGATATCATACATAAACTTTTCGAAGAAAATAAGACGCTGGATTATAATAAATTAGAGCTTTTTCACCTTCAGTACACCGACAGCTTAATAGAATTGCTGACCAAAATTAAAAAGAAAAAGGAAAACGATTTGTTGGCTGTTATTAACGAGATTAATATTAATAATCAATACATTGAGGCTTTCGAAGAAAAAAAAGTCGATAGCTTTGAAACGGACAGAAAGATCTACAGTGGTATATTTTCCCAACATTTAAGGAATTTATATAAAGATCTTACGGAAGATAAGTTTACCCTGAACTGGAATGATGTTTTGTATTTTCAAAAAAGATACGCAGCAGAATTCTACAGAACGGAAGCGGATGAAGGCAAATTAAAGGCTCATTCGGTTCCTTCTTATCAGTATCAAGATTATTCGATCGAAAGAAAATTGCTGGGCAAGCTGAATATACAGCAGTTTAAAGTTCGTTTTGTGTGTGGCTACAGAATCGATAGGAATGAATATGAATTGTTTAAGATTTTTCAATCGGATGAACATTTTATATTTAATGTAGAGGAAAAAAGGTTGTATTTAATTGATGATGAGTTATCCTATTTAAATACTTCCGAAAACGAATCCAACCAGATTTCGATCATCAATCAGTTGAAAAGAAAGAATGAGGAGCTGGAAGAAACCATCCACGAAAGGAAACGAAAATTGCCCGATGATGTAGAACCGGTTTTAAAAGACTATCTTCGAAATCTTGAAAGTATTGATATTATGAGTAAAATATTCGACGTGAATGAAGAAACAAATATTCTTCGCGCCATGTTGAATTTGAATTTAAATAATTAAGCCGTAAAGGCAAATAAAGCTGATAAAGCAAAAAGCAAAGAATGAATCAGCCTTCTTAGCTTATAAGCTTTCTTCGCAAATAATTAAATAACAACTAAACATAAAAAGATGGCTATTAACTTACAAAAAGGTCAAAGAATAAACCTTACTAAAGAAAATGGTGCAACGCTTACCCAAGCTTGTGTAGGAATCAACTGGGGAGCAATCGAGAAAAAAGGTTTTTTCGGTGGAATTACAAGAGAAGCAGTGGACTTGGATGGAAGCTGTATTTTATATGATTCAAATAAAAACGCTACGGAAGTTATCTACTTTGGTAATTTAAAGTCAAAAAACGGTTCTGTAAGACACAGTGGAGATGATTTAACAGGTGACGTAAATGGAGACGACGGCCTTGATAATGAAGTAATCACAGTAGATTTCAGTAACCTGGATTCAAATGTAGAGCATGTTGCATTGGTTTTAAACAGCTATAAAGGGCAGGATTTCGGAACCATTCCTTTTGCTTCGATCAGAATCTATGAAGGAACTCCTACGAATGTAAAAGAAGTTTTTGCGAAATATGACATTGCCAACGATGCATCTTTCAGAGGACATGTTGCAATGGTGATGGGAGTTTTCTACAAGAAAAACGGAGAATGGAAGTTCAATGCGATCGGGGATCCTACAAAGGACAGAAAACTGCAGGAAACCATCGAAACTGTAAAACAGAACTATTTGTAAAATCATATGTTCAATAGGGGCGGGCTTTAGCCCGTTCAACAAAAATAGGTTTCCAATTGGCTTTAGCCAAAACTTATTTACTATTGAAATCAGATTTTTCAAAAAATAAAAATCAGCAATAATTGTACAGTGTACGGCTATTGCTTTTATCATATAATAACAGATATAAAAGTGGAACAAAATACAAGTATTTTAGACCTTCATCCCGGTCTTGTTTGGGGATTTGCGATAACGGTCGTTATCATGTTGCTTCTGGATTTAGGAGTTTTCAACAAAAAAAGTCACGAAGTTTCTTCCAAAGAAGCTACCATCTGGTCAATTGTTTGGATCTCGCTGTCTATGGTCTTTTCCGGGGTGGTATATTGGGTTTACAATACAGATGGTGGAGCAGGAAGTCATGCGTTGGCAGTAGAAAAATTCACGCAGTATCAGGCGGCATATTGGATTGAAAAAGCGCTTTCGGTGGATAATTTATTTGTATTTATCCTCGTTTTTGGCTTCTTCAAAGTTCCGAAACACCTTCATCACAAAGTCCTTTTCTGGGGGATCATCGGGGCGCTGATTTTCAGGGCGATATTTATTTTTGCGGGAATCGGGCTTATCAATCTTACTTACCTTCCGGAAATGAATATTTTCGGACATGCTGTGAAGATCAATGTAGTCATGACATTGTTCGGATTATTCTTGGTATATGCCGGAATTAAGTCCTGGGGAGAAGGTGAAGATGATGATAATGAAGACTTCGGTGATACACCGGGAGCGAAGCTGGTGAAAAGATTCTGGAAAGTTTCGGATAATTACGACGGAGATAAGTTCTTTACTGTACAGAACGGAATAAGAATGGCAACACCGTTATTGGTAGTAGTTGCTGTGATTGAGTTTACAGACGTTCTGTTTGCCGTAGATTCTATCCCTGCGATTTTTGCGATTTCAAATGACCCGTTTATCCTTTATACATCGAATATTTTTGCGATATTAGGACTTAGATCATTGTATTTCCTATTGGCGAATTTTATTCATATGTTCAGCAAACTACCTTATGGACTGGCCATTATATTAGCATTTATTGGAGTTAAAATGTTAATTGCTCCGTGGATCCATATTCCGTCGCCTGTTTCGTTAGGAATTGTAGGAGGTGTATTGGTGATTTCGGTCCTTTTATCCATCATATTCCCGGAAAAAGTAACCGGTGATAATGAAGACAAAAAAATAGAAGATTAATTCATCAAAATAAAAAAAGGCTTTACAATACGTAGAGCCTTTTTTATAATGAAATCTGAGTTTAATCTTTAAATTCGCAACTCAAAAATTTATCATTCACTTGCATAGCAAAATTGACCATTTACTGGCGATTATTTATACTTCAAAAGCTTATTAATTTTCCGTCTCGTCTGCAGAGAAATCTTATACGCATCATCGCGAAGTTTCTGAATTTTCCCGACAGGCTGGAAAAAAGGTTTGCTTTCAAATGGATTGAAAGAAATCAACTCATTATCACAGGCATTCGGATCGAGAAGGGAATTTTTTTCGATCTTCACTTCCCCGATTTTTAGGTAGGGCGAATGTTTCCATTCTACATTCAGTTTATTAATTGGCTGATATTTCAGGTCATAACAAATCTGAATCAGTACATCGGCTTTAAAATCATTTGTTTTAAGATAATTTAAAAGCGCATCTTTTGTTTTTAGCTTTTTATTAAAATTTTTGTCAACGGATTTTGGGCTAAGCTTAATTTTTATCATATTTTCTCCCAATCGGTAAGCACCGACAGAATAATAATCAAATGATAAAATAAAATCGTTCCTTTTTGTCCAAAGCTTAAAAATATTCTTTAAAAATGAACTGGTAAATGTAGATGGAATTACTCTTATTATCTGCATCATCAATGAAAATGAACTCCATTTTTTAACGAAAAATCGATTGACAGAAGTAAACAATTTTAAAAAAATACTCACGGAATTGATGGGAAACAACGGGAAATTCACCAAAGGATAATTGGCAATCAAATCACCGCTTTCGTCCTTTATCTTCACCGCAAAACCATAAGCGGGAATATCTTTTTCACCTTTATTAATTTTCAGATGAGCATTGGAAAAACGGATGATGAGATCATATTTTTCCTTATCAAAAAACTGTTGAAGCTCTTCAGGAACATTCTTATCAATAATGAATTCACCCTTTGCGACAGCGTAAGTCTTTGCATGGGCATTTCTGGTAGCATAGTGAACGTCGCTGACGGAACTTGACTGCTCAACAAAATCTGTGATGCTGTTTTTGCTGATTTCAAGGAGTTCTTTTTCCTCATCGGTCAGCTTATCGTATTTCTTATTATATTTTTGTGGATGTGGCATTTAGTTTTTAAATCCAATTATAACGCCAAGTATCCGAATTGCTATTAACTTAATATTAAAAATACTTGAATTTTTTAGACTGGGAGGCGAAAGTAGGGATGTTTGAAGTTTAAATTATTGAAAATAAGAAGCTTAGGTGTGTATGCTTTTCAACCATGAAAAAACTTCCATCCTTAAGCTTCCATCTTCCGACTGTAAAATCCTATCTTTGTAAAAAATATTAATTATGGGAGTAGCAGATATGTTATTTAAACGTAAAAAAGAATTGGCAGAGAAAAACCTTAAAGAAGGTAAAGAATACATGGAAGAATATGGGAAGAGAGAAAGTGTAGTTCAGTTGCCAAGTGGTTTGCAGTACGAAATCATCGCGGAAGGAGATGGTGAAAAGCCGGGGCCGAGATCAACGGTAAAATGTCACTATCACGGAACAACGATTTCAGGAAAAATTTTCGACAGTTCTGTAAAAAGAGGTACGCCTGCATCTTTTCCTTTAAACAGAGTGATTGCAGGATGGACGGAAGCACTTCAGCTAATGCCTGTCGGAAGCAAATGGAGATTGATCATCCCTCCGCATCTGGCTTATGGAGATCAGCAGATCAGTAAAGAAATCGGACCCAACAGCACACTTGTTTTCGAAGTGGAACTGCTGGAAATCAAGTAAATAAAAACTTAAAAGTAGCTTAAGATTTACCTGAAAGTCAGGTAAATTTTTTATTTACATTACATTCGTAAATGATTAATCGTGTGGACAATTTTAACATCCGTGCTGCCTTCAACCAGGATATCAATTATTTATGATTGGATCTGGACGATTGATACTTTAATAAAAAATTAAGTGTAATAATATTTGTTACATTTAATAAAATTATATATCTTCGCATTATAATTAAGATGAATAATACAAGATTTGCTACGGCAATACATATCATGACCTTATTGACGCAATGTCCACAGGAATGGCTTACTTCCGAGTGGATCGCCGGAAGTATTAATGTAAATCCTGTTGTTGTTCGTAAAGAATTGAGCGTTTTAAGGGAAGCAGGCCTCATTACAAGCCGACAGGGAAAAGTAGGGGGGAGCCAATTGACCAAAAATGCAGATTCTATAAGTATTTCTGAGATTTATCTCGCCGTAAAAAATACGGACGTATTGGGCAAAAAAAACCAAAATCCCAATCCTACATGTACTGTAGGAAGGGAAATCAACGATCATCTTAAAGTATTATTCAATGAAACGGATAAGCTGGTTTTAAGTTTTTTAGGAAATAAAACATTGAAGGAGTTCAGTGATAAATTAAGATAAAATTTTTTAAATATAAATGTAACAAATATTATTACAATTAATTTAAAATAAATTATGAAAAAAGTGGCAGTAATCGGTGCAACAGGATTTGTAGGAACACAGGTAGTAAACGAATTGGCAACCAGAGGATATAAAGTGGAAGCTATTGTAAGAGATGCTTCAAAAGTGCAGCAGAATGAAAATGTGACGGCAAAAAGTGTAGATGTAAATAATATTGATGAATTGGCAGATGCACTAAAGGAAAATGATGCGGTAATTAGTACTTTTAATGCGGGTTGGGCAAATCCGAATTTGTATGAAGACTTTTTAAAAGGATCTGAGAATATCGAAAAAGCCGTTGAAAAATCCGGTGTAAAAAGATTTATTACCGTAGGTGGAGCAGGAAGTTTGTATATCGACGGAAACCAATTGGTAGATTCTCCGGAGTTCCCGGCAGAATATAAAGCAGGAGCAACGGCTGCCAGAGATTATTTAAATAAAATTAAAGAAAACAAAACATTAGACTGGACATTTTTCAGTCCAGCGATCGAAATGCATCAGGGAACTGCAGGCGTGAGGGTTGGAAAATACAGAACGGCTTTAGAAAATCCTGTATTTGATGAAAACGGAAGAAGTATTCTTTCTGTAGAAGATGTTGCAGTAGCTTTGGTAGATGAATTGGAACAAAATAATCACATCCGTGAGCGTTTTACAGCGGCTTATTAATTTTTCCCAGGAATATTTAAAAGTTTCGGTGGCACCAAAGGTGCCGCCGAAACTTTTTATAACTTTATTACACTTAAATTATTTTACAAATTCATAAACAACTTTGGATTCACCGGAGTATTGTTTTTGTGCACTTCATAATGAAGGTGAGGTCCTGTAGAACGTCCTGAATTACCGGATTTTGCAATTACCTGACCCACTTTTACCTTATCATTTACTTTAGCAACCAGTTGGGATAAATGCCCATAAAGTGTTGCTAAACCATTTCCGTGAGAAACAATCACACAATTTCCGTATCCACCTTTTTGCCCTGAGAAAATCACAGTTCCTGCAGCCGTTGCGATCACGTCGTATCCAAAAGGAACGGCAATATCCAATCCTTTGTGGAACTGCATCTGGTCAGCTTCAGCCGGAGCATTATTTTTTTCGGTTGGTTTGGTTGTATTGGAAGCGATAGCTTTTGTAGATGAATTGGCAGTTGATGCCGGAGCAGCAGGAGTTGCTTTTGGCGTTACCATTACTTTTACCTGTCTTTTTTCTCCATAGCTGTCGGTCACTTCAATTATTTTTTCTACCGGTTCAGCTTTTACTTCAGGTTTTGAAGCAGCTGCAGCAGCTGGTTTAGATTCTGTGGCTGCACCCGGTTTTACAGAAGCAAAAACAGTTTTAAATGGAATCGGATTTTTTCTGATCCCGAAGTTGGATGAAATATATCCGTCAGTCGGCATTCCTAAAGGAACCTGCATCAGTTTGTTTTGAAGATCCATCAGGTATTGGCTGTATCTGTTGGCCTGTTTTGCCAGATAGACGGAATTCGAAATGCTGTCTTTACTCAGTACTGCTACTTTTTCGCTGGAAACATCTTTAGATTTCAGGAAAGAATTCAGTTGCGCTACGGTTTGATCTACTAATGTAAGATCTGTTTTCATTTTTAAGTAATCTACACTGTCTTTTTCAGTGTTTATTTTTACAAGGTTCACTTCATAATTTTTGTCATCCTTTTCAGAATACAATTTTGCGATGAAAATGCCTTGGGCAAAAACTACTAGTAAAAGTCCTCCCAGAAGGAGATTTACATTCCTTTTGCTGCTTAGAAATTTCTTCATATTTCTTCTCTTAGTATATTACAAAACGGTTTTAAAGGTGCAAATTTAATAAAAATAAATTTTGGGTATTTTTTTTAACAAATGGACAGTGTAATTTCTTCATTTTTATTTAAATGCCATCACAGAGTCATTTATTTATATCATTTTTTTCCACGTATTTATTATCAATTATTAACAGTAAATCTTCATTTTTATTGCCCATTTTTCCAGATTTCGATATAAATACGATGTCCATTATTAAAATCGATTGAATTTTGGTAATAAAAATTTGATAAAATTTCTTTTAAACAGGAACTATTTGATATGAGTAAGTTTTTACCAGTTGGGGACAGAGGAAAAATAAGAAGCTTTTCTTTTTTAATATAAAATTTTCAAACTTTGAATGTATATTTACGGAATAAAAAATCACTTATTGTTGATTTTTTATTGATTTAATTAATGATGATATTAAACTTAGATGTAAAATTTAAATTTATTATTAATCCAATAGAATAAACCATGAGCTCAATTGATATGCGAAAACCTGTACTATTTTTAGTTTATTTTCTTTTTTTGTTTTTCACAGTTTCTTGTTCTGACCCGGCAAAAAAACAAAATAAAACAGAGGAATCTCTTAAAAAAGAAATTAATAATTTACTAGAGGCAGAAGATATTGAAAATCCTAAAGTGCTGCTTGATAAGGCAAAGGAATTAAAAAAACAAGCTGAGGAAATTCACTACGATTTAGGAGTACTTGGATGCAACTTAATTATAATGAACAAATTGAGTTCGTTTGGAAAATTTAAAGAAGCAATCATTGTCAGTAAAGAAAACGAAGTATTAGTAAAGAAAGTAAAAAGGGATGATTTGAGCTGTCTACATTACACGTATTTAGGTGCTGCTTATTCCAATCTGGGGTTGGCAGATGAAGGTCTGAATTACTTGAATGAAGCACTTAAGTACAACAACAAGATGAAGGATGGCAATAAAAAATATCTTTTTTTAGGAGTGATATATGCTGATCTGGCTTTCCAGGAAGCTATGCGAAATAAATCTCCGGTTCCGGGGCTTACAAAAGAATACTATCAAAAAGAACTTGAGGCGCTTCAAAAAATTGACGATTCTAAGGATATTGAACGTAGAAAAAACTCTTCATTGGCATTTCTTTACCTTAATTTGGGAGTAGTCAGCAATCAGGAAAAAAAGACAAAGGAGGCGAAAGAGTATTTTCATAAAGCATTGGATATCTGTAAAAAACATAAGATCATAAAAGATGCACCGCTTATTATTCATAATGAAATGTCATGGCTTTTATATGATGAGAAAGAATATGACAGCTGCATTGCTTATGCTCAGAAAGGGATCATTCTGGAAAAAAGCGACAGTAAGCCGGAAATAAGGAGAGATCTTTTTGAAGTATTATACGAATCCTATTCAAATAAGGGAGATATGCAGACCTCTGCAAAATATACCAAGCTTTATATGAAGCTGAACGATAGTATTATTGATGCTCATGAAATAGCTATCAATGACCCTGTCAAAAATATTGTTCAGGAAAAAGAAAAAAACCATAAAAGTAATTTGATCAACATTTTAGCAATGATCGGAGCTGGAATTATTATCTTAAGTATGCTCATATTTTTGCTATGGCGTAGAAATCAAAAAGTACTTCATACAAAATATGAGAATATCATATCGGAACTGAAAAATGAAGAGAACAAAACCTCTGTTGAGGAGATGCCAAACCAACCAGCTTTAAATCTCGAAAAAAGCCTGAATATCAATGATAATACAATAAGTACAATCCTCCAAAAACTGGATAAGTTTGAAAAATCGGAAAAGTTTCTTAAAAAAGAGATGAATCTTTCCTATCTGGCAAATTCTCTCGACACCAATCCGCGGTATCTTTCGGAAATTATTAATCAGTATAAAGGTAAAAATGTCAATAATTATCTCAATGGACTGAGGATTCACCGTATCACAGAATTATTGTACAAAGAGCCGGTGTTCAGGGAATATAAAATCACTTATCTGGCCGAATATTGTGGCTTTGCCTCCAGAGAAGTTTTTGCGGCTGCCTTCAAAAAAGAAACTGGGGTAACACCGTCCTATTTCATCAATCAATTGACAATTGATCAAAAAAATACATAAAATCATTAATCATAATTATTTTTTAATTCTGGTCTTTTGACCGGAATTTTTTTGCTATACCAGTTTTACTTATCGAAAAAGTGATAATAAAAGTGAAAAATGATCATCAAATTAAATCAAATCCAAAAATATTGATTTACAAAAAATATGTACTGAAAATCAGCTGTTTAAATAAAAATCCGTAGCGGATTAATAACTGAAATCCTCTCCTTTATTCCTTCAAATCTGTCCTGAGAGTTGATACTTTTGTAGAAGAACTTTTCAAATTTTACAAAAGTTCTGCACAATAAAAACCTCAAACATGATTAAAAAAATTACAACAGGATTTGCATTGATTGCAAGCACGTTATTGTTCTCTCAGGTTGGAATAGGAACACCAACGCCACAGGCAACATTAGATGTAACAGGAATGCCGACCAATACAACAAAACTAGACGGTATTATAGCACCCAGATTAACAGGCGCCCAACTCCATGGAAAAACCTATACCACGGCTCAGACAGGTGCATTGGTCTATGTGACAGCAGCAGATACTGCTCCTGCTAACCAAACCATTGATGTGACTACGACAGGCTATTATTATTTTAACGGGACAAAATGGGTGGCAACAACAAAAGATACCAATATTTACAACTCTGATGGAGCATTGTCCGATTACCGAAGATTAAACTTCAATGGAAATAGTCTTTCATTTGAAGGAAATGAGCAGCAAACCAACTTTTCTGATAATGGATTAAGCCAAATAGGACTTACAGATTATGCAAGGATACAAGTAAATAGTGCCGATGTAAATGCCAATGGGTTATCAACCTATCTTACCCTGCACACATATGCTGATAATTATGCTGAAATATCAACATCCGGAGATAGCAATGGTTTAATGATTACAGCGAATGGAGATGTTAATCCGTCTGTTTTGGAATTCAGAACCAGCCCGGGAGGAGGAATACCTTCGATGCAAAGGCTTTATATAACGGGAGATGGTAACATAGGAATCAATACAGATAATGCCACAGAAAAATTTGACCATAACGGAGGCAATACCAGGCTGAGATATCTTCCCGCCAACGGTGCCACAAATGCTATTTCCACAACTCCGGGTGGAAGCCCTTCATCTTCACAGGATCAGACATTTACCGCTACCAGAACTGTAGTAGCTGATGCGAATGGTGTTTTGGGATATGTAAACGGTCTGCCGAGTGAGGCAGGAACACAAAAGGTACTAGTAAATGCCAATGTTCCCGGAACCCAAAGTATAAGTGGAGGAACCAGCGTGGTGGGGCAGTTTACCGTAGAAAATATAGACCTGATGAATGCCTGGACAAGCAATGTCTTTACCGTTCCAAGCGGGGCAGGAGGACTTTATATGATCAATATGCAGACTTCGAACAACCATGTAGTACCTGATAATAGTGCTACTTCATGGTTTGTGATGGCTTATTTTCAAAAAAGTACGGATGGAGGAGCAAATTGGAATATTATACTGAGAGATACAAGATCAAACATGTCAAGTACAACAGTGGATAACGGGAACGCACTGTTGTGGACAGGAACCCTGAACGCAGGAGATAAAATAAGACCAATGTTTTTATGTACTGCTACAACCAATAACACAATGGTGCAGGGATCTCTATCTATAACAAGGATATTTCAGTAAACAAATAAGCTGAAATTAAACAATAAGCAACAGTTTTTAAACATTAATGAACGGTATCATCTCATCTTATAAAGAAGAATAATTTATAAATGAAAATGGATTTAAAAGAGATCAACATCGGGGCAATTATAGAAATCGGCGTTGTTGAGAGTGGGATAGAAATGGATCGTATCTGTAATTTTTTCAATACTACCGAAGAAAAAATCCTGAAGATGTATCAGTCTGATGATCTTAATGCCAAAACGCTGCTTCGATGGTCTAAACTGTTAGATTATGATTTTTTCAGGCTTTATTCGCAGCATTTGATATTGTATGCTCCGATGCCTTCCAGGAATTATAATAATATATCTGAGAAGAAGAGTGCATCATCATTACCACAGTTCCGAAAAAATATTTATACAAAAGAAATCATAGAATTTATCCTGAACAAGATCAGTAAAGGAGAAATGACCAAAGCTCAGATTATGAATGAATATAAAATCCCTAAAACCACCCTTTATAAATGGATCACCAAGTATAAGGAATGATGGATAATGAAGAAAATTCAAGGAACTAATTATGATAAAACTAAAAGCTATGGAAAAATCTGAACCAGACTATAAAAGAATTTATACTGATCTCATTAATGAAAAATATCCTGAAAAAAGAGAAGAATACAGTTCTATTTTATCGAAAGAAAAATTATCCGTACTGGAAGTGATTACGCTCAACAAGCTTCTTTTTAATCATGATG
>CBFGVN010000027.1:0-17123 GCA_965651845.1 uncultured Chryseobacterium sp.
TTTACTGTAAATTGTCTTTCACAGAAAAAAGTTTTTAAAACCAATAAAGATTATTTTATCGGAATCTGGATTTTAAAGGCAAGAAATTATAATGATGAAAATATTATAAAATCTTACCCTCTTCATGAATGTGAAAAAAAATACAGCCTGGTTTTTGAAAAATTGAATAACAATGTTTTTCTAACTAAAAATTATACAACAGGCAAAAACTGTGAAATAAAAAGTAATTCGGGAAAAATTTTAATTTCCATTACCGGAAGTTCTTTTTCTTATTTGGATTTGGACTTAAAAAGAATGGAGCAATATAAAATACTGTCAGCAAACAAATTTTCTATTTTGTATAATGAAATTTTAAACGGAAAGGTGAGAGAGATAGAGGATGTATACGAAAGACGTTAAAAAAAATCTGTTTTTAAAAATAATCTTATCTTTATAATACCAACACGTAAAAAATATCTTATGAAAAATGTAATAAGGCTTTCATTAGTTTGCTTACTATTAATGATGATTTCTTGTAAAAAAGAAAAAACAATCGACGACGAACTGAAAGAAGCAGCCGCAAGCATGAATAAGCTTACTCCACAGATTCTGAACGAGGGAGTCCGTCTAGACAGTGTTTCGGCTTTGCCCAATAAAATCTTTAAATACAATTATACTTTAACGGATGATGTAAAGGAAAATGTAACGTCCGAAGAGATAGGAACATTTAAAAAAGAGGCCAAAGAGAGGGCAATAAGAGTGGTGAAAACTTCTGCAGATATGCAGGAATTTCGGGACAATGATGTAACGCTGCAATACTCTTATTTCGATAAAAACGGAAAATCAATGGCAGACTTCACTATCACTCCGGCAGAATATAACGGTAAATAATTTTTTGATAAAGAGAAAAGTTATTTCAAGCGATCCGGATTTTGCTTTAAAAAGCTTTCCCAACCGGTATAAGATTTTGTATCAGCAATCGTTCCGGAATTGAAATGATGACACACAGCAACCGCCAAACCGTCGGAAGCATCGAGATATTTTGTAGGAAATTCCTTTAAACTCAAAAGATTTTGAAGCATTCCTGCAACCTGTTCTTTACTTGCATTTCCATTTCCGGTGATCGCCATTTTTATCTTTTTTGGAGAATATTCGGTGATCGGGATATTTCGGTAAAGGCTTGCTGCCATCGCAACACCCTGTGCACGGCCGAGCTTTAGCATACTTTGAACATTTTTTCCATAGAACGGGGCTTCCAGAGCAACTTCATCAGGATGAAATTCATCAATTAAAGCTAAGGTTTTATCAAAAATATATTTAAGCTTAGTTTCGTGATTGGGATATTTTTTCAGCAAAAGCTCGTGGATGGAGATCATTTCCATTTTACCTTTTTTAATGGAATTATTTCCAAAGCCCAAGTCTGTTGTTCCAGGGTCGATTCCTAAAATAATTTTCTCTGCAATCATTGGGTCAAAGATATGACTTTCTAAAATTTTTAGTCATGAAAAAATTCATCAAGTGTTATTACTTATTTAAAATCTTATTAACTTAATCAAAAAATATGTCCATGAAAAATTTAATTATTTTTTTTACGCTGCCTTTTTATTTCTTTTACAGCTTTTTACAAGTAAAAGAGGTGAAGGATACAGGCAAAAGTCCGCAGATTGTTTATCTTTTTTTTAAAGTGGAAAAGACAAATTCCGGTGCAGAAAAAATCACGTTGCAAGAAAAGAAAATCACAGCAGGAAAATTAAAATCTATTCCGAATTCTGATGAAAGTGATGGTCAGAACGGAGATTTTATTGTTTCACTGACGAACGTAAACGGAAAAGAGATTATCAAACAAGTTGTAGAAGATCCTTTGAATCCGTCAAGAGAAGTTTATGATAAAGATGTGGTCAGCAGAAATAAAATTTCACTACAAAATGCTGAATTCAGTGTAAGATATTCACATTCAAACGAAATCCAAATGGTGAAAATCGAAAAGATCTCTGAAACCGGAAAACAATTACTATTCACTCAAAAACTATAATCATGAAGAAAACATTATTATCACTTTTTATCGGGAGCTTTTGTTTTGCTCAGGTTTTTGAGACGGTTCCTGTTTTACAGAACGGAGCAAACGACAAACGTATTAATATTGCGGTGTTGGGAGATGGATTTACTACAGCACAGCTTTCAACATTTGTCACTTCGGCACAGAATACGGTGAATTATCTTTTCACAAAAAGTCCTTATACGGAATATAAAAATTATTTTAATGCTTATGCGATAAAAGTAGTTTCTCCCGAATCAGGGGTGAAACATCCCGGAACCGCTTCGGACGTTACAGAACCCGTTTTTCCTGTTTCGAATCCTAATAACTATTTTAATTCTACCTTTGACAATGGGGTTCACAGGTGTTATTATGGAAATACAACAAAAGTGACACAGGTTTTGGCGGCCAATCTTCCCGACTTTGATGTTGCCTATGTTCTAGGAAACTCCCCGGAATATGGAGGCTGTGGCGGAACGTATGCTTTTGCTTCACTAAATTCTTCGTCGAATGAAATCGTTGTTCATGAATTGGGACATTCTTTCGGAAAATTAGCCGATGAATATTGGTTTTCCGGATCCGGAGAATCGGCGAATAAAACGCAAACATCGAATCCTGCGACCATAAAATGGAAAAACTGGATCGGCCTTAATGGAGTAGGTGTCTATCCTCACGCAGAAAGCCCGAGTTGGTACCGCCCGCATCAAAGTTGTGAGATGAGGTATCTTAATCAGCAGTTTTGTTCGGTTTGTAAAGAGGCAATTATTGAGAAAATTCATGCTCTTGTTTCTCCTGTGGATTCTTATACACCGGCAAACAGCTCTACTGTAAATGCCAATTCTAATGTAACTTTTACCGTAACTGAAATTCTACCGATTCCTAATACATTGGTGAATTCTTGGACGTTAAACGGAACTGCTTTGGCTTCTACGAGCAATTCGGTTACGATTACTCCAAGTCAGTTGAATAACGGAAACAATACACTGCTTTTTTCGGTGAATGATAATAATCCGCTTCTTAAAATCAATAATCACAGTACAATTCATTTTACAAATGTCACATGGACTTTGAATAAATCTACCCTGAAAACAGTTGATATTCAAGCTAAAGAAAGAAGATTCTCCGTGTATCCGAATCCTGCAGAAAATGAATTCTATATTAAAGGAAAACAGGATTTTTCTAAAAATGTAAATGTTGTTTTACATGATATGTCGGGAAGGTTAATTCCGGTGAAATTTGACTTGAAAGATGCTTCGACATTATCTGTAGATATCAGTAATCTACCTCTAGGAACATATTCTCTGAGTGTAACAGATGATAAAGAGCTAATTATTTCTCAGAAGATTGTAAAAGAATAATTTAATTTTAAATATTGTTTTTTAAATCGGCTCTTTGAGTCGATTTTTTGTTTTAAATCTTAATTGATGCTTAGTTTTTTCTCTGCTATCGGAACCCATTTTTGATCATGACGCAGCAATAATATTTTATCAACTAAAAATTTAGTTTTGTATTCTTTGTCCTTATAAACCTCCCATGCTTTTAAGTAATTGTCATAAGTGAGATCTCTGTAGCCAACGGTCATATGTGGATTAAATGAATATCTCATAAAATTGAATCTTTCCCGTACTCTCAGATACAAATCTTTTAATTGATCATTATTTTCGGGTTGAACAAAAAGTACAGGGTTTTTCGGATTCCCAAAATTTCCAAAACCATTCAAAGCAAGTTCAAAAGGTGAAATATGAGTGTCAATTTTTTGAAATGCGTCATGAATATCGCTTTCGAGATCCATCTCTCTGGAAAATGGCGGAAATAGGGTAATGTGAGCGTCATTCCTCAGCGATTTTGAATTTCCATAGTTGAGGGCAAGATCTTTTTTAAAGACTTTTACTTCTTCAATAATTTCCTGAGGAGGGTAAATAGCGATGAAATACATTTTTTTCATGAGTTGAATTTAAGAAAACTAAAATGAAATTAATGCACAGCTAAAACATTAGTTGTATCCTTCTTCATCTGAACAACAGAGTTTTCAATAGCATCCGTTATTTTTTTAATTTCGGCATATGGTTTGAAAATAAGATTTTTCCCTTTTTCTTCATCAGCGATATTTGATAAAATAATTACTGATGTTTTTGTTTCGGGATAAAAAATATTCAGCGACGGAGAACCTTTTACATAGCCGCTGTGATAATAAGTCATGGGCATTTCAATATTTGTCATAATTCCGTAGCCATAACCCATCTTTCCAAAGACAGGGTGGTGTCTTTCTGCGCTTTGGGATGTGAATTTTTTTAATATTTCTTTAGTTAAAATTTTTCCGCTGTATAAAACATTATTCCAGGTATGAAGATCATCAATGGTAGATAAGATTCCACCTGCGGGAATTCCAATATCTTTGCTGGCCAATCTTTTTGGCATATTTTGTATTCCAACGAATTTTTTTCCGTTTCCGAGGTGGGCTCCGGCGAAATGATTTCCTTTAAACTGATTTCCCGTAGAAGAATGCTGCATCCCCGCTTTTTTGAAAAGTTCCACTACATTTTCATCATATGACTTTCCTGAAATTTTTTCTATAATCTTTCCTAAACTATTAAAACCTTCATTAGAATATAAAAAATCGGTACCGCTTTTAAAATGCAATTTTTCACCCAAAGTATTCAATCCTGAAGTGTGGTTCAATAGCTCATGAATAGTGATGTTTTCGTAGTCTTTATTTTGAAAATCACTTAAATATTTTGAAACTTTGTCATTCACGTCCAATTTTCCCTGCTGCATTTGAAGAAGTATCAAGACGGCTGTGAATTGCTTACTCACTGATCCGATGGCAAAAACTGTATTACTGTCAATTTTTGTTTTATTGTTGAAATCAGAAAAGCCCTGATCTTTGCGATACAACTGAATCGAATCTTTAAAAACAGCAACACTTCCGTTAAAATTATACTTTTTAAAAACAGAATCAATTTGATTTTTTAAAAGGTTTTTCTGAAAAACAGTCAGTGTGCTGTCGATAATGGCTTTTTTGTCAACGGCTTTTACCTTAACTTCATTTTTGCATGAAATTAAATTAATCAGAATAGAAATAATTAAGAATATATGAAGTTTTTTTGTGATCATGTGGTGTATGAAATAAATTTTTAAACATGAGTTGTCTATCAAAAATAAGAAAAACCTCTTAATTTTATGTAAGAGGTTTTTAATAGGTTGCTTAAATTATTCTATTTTGAGATTAAATCACTGAACCAGAAAATATATTCTCCAGCTTCATCATTTTCATCTGATTTTGGTTTTGGATAGGTTTTCTTTATCGTTTCACCAATTTCGAACTCAATAGGACTTTTAAAAATTGGCCCGTCAAAAGTGAAGGTGTGAAATTCTCCATTTTCCCCGCAAGGATCAACATTTTCGGGTAAATCTTTAATAAATTCTTTATCAATAATTCTTCCGGCAAAACGTTTGTCAAGATATGTTTCATTCACACAGGTCACAATGGTTTTAAAACCTAAACTTAAAAACTCATGAATAAGATCGGTAGTATCGGTTTCCCAGAGCGGAAATACAGCTTCCATCCCGATAGATTGTAACTGATCTTCGCGGTATTTTTTCAAATCTTTCAGAAAAATATCCCCAAAGATTGAATGCGTAACCCCCTGAGATTTTATTTCGTTCATTGTTTTGCCCATAATTTCCCGATATTCTTCCATAGTTGGTTCTTTGGACAGTTCCATTTTTATCAACGGAAATCCTAAACTTTCAGCCTGTTTTTCCAATAATGAAACATGAACGCCATGCATCGAAATTCTTTGAAATTCTTTATTAATGCTTGTTAGCAAAGATGTAATTTCAAATTTTCCTTCTTGTAAAGTTTTGTATAATGCAAGCGCAGAATCTTTTCCGCTGCTCCAGTTGAAAATGGCTTTTGGTTTCATGTTAAAATAAAAATCTCCCAAAAGTAGGGAGATTCTGTGAATTAATATTTTTTAGATTGAATTTCTTTAATGGGAATAAAAGCACCGTTGATATAATCTATTTTCTGTTCGAACGGATAAGCCGGATTGGATGCTAGCAAAACACCAACAGCTCCGAAAAACATTCCGATGCTTAGATTACCCATATTTGGGCCTCCGGATCTTAATTTTCCTACGAAATAATAATCGTTATCTCTTTTTTCTGCTTTGGTAAAAAGATTTTCTACAGGAAGATAAATATAAGGTTCGCCTTTATAAATTATTGCATAGATATCGTCTTTCTTTATTTCTCTTTCTTTTCCGTCGACAGTTTCATAGATTCTTACAATTTTTGGCATATTGCCATAAAATTTCACATTGGTGATTTCCTGCTGAGGCTGCTGACTTTTAAAAGAAAGATAATCCTTATAAACACCATCTTTTAATTGAGATGAATTAAATAAACTTATAGACTGTTTATCAATATCATCAAATTTTTTAATCTGATCAAAGGTGTAGTGAGGTTCCGTGGTTTCGGGTTTCCTGGATGCATTTTTAGCAATAAACTCACCAAGCATTTCGCTGCCTTTTCTTAAAATTTCTTTGGTAACATCTGCGGCTTTATGATCAACTACTGTATCTGTTTTCTCAAGGAGAGAATATGTCCCGTCTCCGTTTTTAGCAAATAAAAAGCCTTGAAAGTAGCAATAACCAAATTCTGTAAATGCTTTGGAAACTTCTGCGAAATACAATTGTTTAAGATACAAAACTAAGCTTCCGGCTTCTGCATTTTCTCCATTTACACTATTTAAAACACGTTGGAATTGATTTGAAAGCGGGGATGTGGGAACTACTTTTGCTTTTGCGTTCAATGCGCCTTGTTGTACAATTCCTATTGAAGTAGTATCGATTCTGTTATCAATAACGGTAATGGTTTTGTAAAAACTTGTATTTACTTTTTGAGTAGGAAGGTCTATTGTAAAATCTTCCGTACGTTTTTGTGCAAATAAGAGGGATGATAAACTAATAGTTATTAAAAATGATATTCTCTTAAAACTGATTTTCATAATGGCTATTTTGTAGTTTAGTAACGAGTAAAATGGATGATTAGTTTATAAAAATACAAAAAAACCTCAAAGAAATTCCTTGAGGTTTAATTTTTAAATTGTCTACCTAATATGAGGACTACATATTCCTTCTATACTTGCCACCCACTTCAAACAAAGCATTGGTAATCTGCCCAAGCGAACAATATTTTACAGCATCCATCATGACTTCAAATAAGTTTTGTTGATTAATTGCTGCGTGTTGTAAAGTTTTTAAAGCTTCTGCTGACATATCTTCATTCGATTTCTGGAAATTATGAAGCATTTCAATCTGGAACTGCTTTTCTTCCTCAGTCGAACGGATGACTTCTCCCGGACGAACCGTCGGCGAACCGTCTTTTCCTAAGAACGTATTTACCCCGATGATCGGATACTCTCCGGTATGTTTCAACCATTCATAATGCATCGATTCTTCCTGGATTTTCGAACGTTGATACATCGTTTCCATCGCCCCAAGAACACCGCCTCTCTCCGTAATTCTGTCGAATTCTGCATAAACTGCTTCTTCTACCAAATCCGTTAATTCTTCAATAATAAATGAGCCCTGAAGTGGATTCTCGTTTTTCGCTAAACCTAATTCTTTATTAATAATTAACTGAATAGCCATTGCTCTTCTTACCGATTGCTCAGTAGGTGTTGTAATCGCTTCGTCATAAGCATTCGTGTGCAATGAGTTACAGTTGTCATAGATAGCGTAAAGCGCCTGTAAAGTCGTTCTGATATCGTTGAAATCAATTTCCTGAGCGTGAAGCGAACGTCCTGAAGTCTGGATGTGATATTTCAACATCTGGCTTCTTTCGTCGGCTCCGTATTTCAGTTTCATGGCTTTTGCCCAGATTCTTCTTGCCACACGTCCGATTACTGAATATTCAGGGTCGATACCGTTGGAGAAGAAGAAAGATAAATTTGGTGCAAAATCATTGATGTCCATTCCTCTTGACAAATAGTATTCCACATAAGTGAAACCATTTGCCAATGTAAATGCCAACTGGGAAACCGGATTGGCACCCGCTTCTGCAATGTGATATCCTGAAATAGAAACAGAGTAGAAGTTTCTTACTTTTTCTTTAATGAAATATTCCTGAACGTCACCCATTAACCTTAAGGCAAATTCAGTGGAGAAAATACAAGTGTTTTGAGCTTGGTCTTCTTTTAAAATATCCGCCTGAACGGTTCCACGAACGGTTGCGATGGTTTTAGCTTTAATTTCAGCATAAACATCAGCAGGGATAATTTCGTCACCTGTTATTCCTAATAGTTTTAATCCTAAACCATTATTTGATGGTGGCAATTCTCCGTTATATTTTGGCCTTTCTAAACCTTTATCATCAAATTTTGCTTTTAAAACTTCCTCAACTTTAGATTCTAAACCAATTTCAACGATATATTTTTCAACATTCTGATCAATCGCAGCATTCATAAAGAAAGCCAGCAACATTGGCGCCGGTCCGTTGATGGTCATTGATACTGAAGTCAATGCATTCACCAAATCAAATCCGGAATATAATTTTTTAGCATCATCCAAAGTTGCAATGGAAACTCCCGCATTTCCGATTTTACCATAAATATCCGGTGGTAAGGCAGGATCCTGTCCATATAATGTTACCGAGTCGAATGCAGTGGATAAACGCTTTGCAGGCATTTCTGCAGAAACATAATGGAATCTTCTGTTGGTTCTTTCGGGACCTCCTTCTCCGGCAAACATTCTTGTTGGATCTTCTCCGGTTCTCTTGAAAGGATAAATTCCCGCGGTGTAAGGGAAGCTTCCCGGGAGGTTTTCCTGGCCTTTCCATTTAATTAAATCACCCCAATCATTGTATTTTGGTAAAGCGATTTTTGGAATTCTTAAATGAGATAAAGATTCTGTTGAGGTTTCAACCTTAATTTCTTTTCCTCTCACGAAATAGGAGTAAAACTCTTCATGGAAGGCTTTTTTCGTATCATCCCAAGATTTCAGGAAGTCGATATTTTCCTGTTGCAATTCTTTTTCAGCTTTTTGATATTCAGCATCTAAAGTTTCATTGGAGATGATGTTTTTTACCCCTTCTATATGATACATTTTTCGGGCTAACTCAGCTTGTTTTTCAACGGCATCATCATATTGTTTGTTGTTTTCAACAATTTCAGAAAGGTAACGAACTCTCTTTGGTGGAATTATTGTTACTTCGTCTGTAATTTCCTGTTCAACAAATGTTTGAAACTGAGGAGCATTGTCACCCTGAGCTTGTCGAAGGGTTTCGTTTACTTTAGAAACCAATCTGTTGTACAATTCTGTCGTTCCGTGGTCGTTGAACTGGGACGCTTTCGTGGCATAAACCGGCATTTCATCCAATTGTTTATCCCAAAGTAGATGATTTCTCTGGAATTGTTTTCTTACGGCTTGAAGCGCGTCAAGAGCCCCTCTTTTGTCAGATTTATTTAAAGCCACTAAATCTGCATAATCCAACATGTCGATTTTTTCCAACTGTGTTGATGCTCCATATTCAGGAGTCATCACGTACATGGAAACATCTGCAAAATCAGAAACTTCCGAACCTGATTGCCCGATACCTGAAGTTTCCAGAATGATTACATCAGGATGAGCTAGTTTTAATACATTCAAAGCTGAATGAATGAACGGAGAAACCGAAACGTTGTTTTCTCTCGTAGCCATCGAACGCATATAAACTCTAGGATCATTGATCGCATTCATACGGATTCTGTCACCTAAAAGTGCACCTCCTGTTTTCTTTTTTGAAGGATCAATCGAGATGATGGCAATTTTTTTATCTGTATTGGAACGTAGGAAACGTCTTACCAATTCGTCTGTCAAAGAAGATTTTCCCGCTCCTCCGGTGCCTGTAATACCGATAATCGGGATATTTAAATCTTTTGATTTTTCATCAATCGCTTTTACCAATTCCGGTTTTTCATCGGAGAAGTTTTCAACCGCGGAAATAATTTTTGCAATGCTTGTAGGATTTTCAAATTGAATTGAATCCAAATCGTTTGCGGTAACATCTTTACCTGTTGCGAAGTCTGATCTGTTTACCAAATCATCGATCATACCCTGCAATCCAAGTTCACGGCCGTCGTCCGGAGAATAAATTCTGTCGATTCCGTAAGACATGAGATCTTTAATTTCTTCGGGCAGAATTACACCGCCGCCACCGCCGAAAATCTTGATCTGTGGAGAGTTTTTTTCTCTTAAAAGATCATAAATATATTTAAAATATTCGTTGTGACCGCCTTGGTAAGATGTAAGGGCAATCGCATTGGCATCTTCCTGGATCGCTGTGTTTACAACTTCTTCAGCAGATTTGTCGTGGCCAAGGTGGATTACTTCACATCCTGTTCCCTGGATGACACGACGCATGATATTAATCGCAGCATCATGACCATCGAATAACGACGCAGCTGTTACGATTCTTACTTTGTTTTTAGGAGTATATTTTTGGGTTTCCATAAAAAATCTAGAAAATTTCTGAATTTCCAAATATAACAATAAAATAGGAACCTTTAATTTGGCTTTAAAATATTGATAATCAATTTTTTTAATTGAATTGATTGATTCGAGGTTTGCCTGCTTTTGAGTGGGAAAGATGTATTGAGTGTAGGAGGGTTTGAGTTTAGGTAGACGTTGAAATCTTTGTATTTCGAAAATAAGTGAAGTGCCTTTATTTATCTTAAAGACGTGATAATGTATTTAAATTTTTGTTTGACTTTGCGTTTAAAAATAATCGCAAGGGTAAACAAGCTTTTTTTGAAATAAATAATTTTTTAATAAAGATAAACAAAGGCGTTTCACTTAAAAAAGTAAGACAAAATATACTTCTTCCGAATTGTAATTTACTTTCAAATTAATTACATTTTCAGATTCTCAAATTAAATTCTCTACTTTTGCATCATATTATATTAAGGTATGAAAAAAGCATTGCTATATTTTGCATTGGGAACGGTTGTCAGTTTTTTAATCAATTATTTCTTTTACAGTTCTGAAAATATCGGTCTTGATATTTTTTATGCAATAGCTTTCGGTTTTGCATGGGGAATTGCTTATTATCTGGATACGCCCAACTTCACATTACCACAAAAATTAGGTTTGTCTTTTGTGGCAATGGGAATTTTGGTTCTTATCGGGACTTTGTTGTTCAGTCTTGAGCAGGCAATCCCTTCCATATTGAAATTTTCTACGGTTTTTGTAGCATATTATTTAATTGCAAGCTTCAGAGCCAATAAAACGCTTCGCGATTAATGCATCAACATAAAGCTTACATACATTAAGACCAAAAACATACAAATAATTCCAATAAAGTTGACGAGAAATAAAAAAATTCCCTTGAAAACGCTCATTGTTCTGGAACTTTCATAAACCCTATGATGAGCCACAAAAAAGTATAGGCACATATATAAAATGGCTACGAAATAGATGATTCCGCTTAGATAAGTTAAAACATTATAATCCGGGAGAAGATCCAGTAGTTTTGAGAAAAATATTAAAACAAGCGGAACTAATAATAAAAAAGAAAAATAGTGCAGGGTAAAAATCCCATGATCAAAAAACCACCATTTCTTTTTATTATGAAAGATCCACAGGAAAAATGCAAAAATAGGTAGATAAACAAATAAAGCTTTGGGGATCGTATGTATAAATGTAGCAGTAAATTTATCGAATATCTGATCTTTGTTTAATCCCTGTTCCTGGAAATGGAAGATTTTTTTTGCGAAGGGTCTCATGAAATCAAAAACAGACTGTCTGCTGATGTTTTTAGCATAAAGAGAATCAAACTGCTTCATGTTTGTAGCTCCGAGAACACTTATTTTCCCGTCTTTGGTTTCTTCTAGTGCATCTGTTTCAATATCATTTCCGTTGACTTCGGTTATTTTTATGTCCTTACTAGACTGCGTTTGCTTATTTTTTTTTAATTGATTTTTTGTGAGCTCATATTTTAAGCTATCGGTAAGCTTTGCTATCTTTTCTTCCTTTGCTTTTTCTAATTCTATTTCTTTGGCCAGGTAAGTTTTTCTGTTGCGTTCCTGTTCTTCTTCTGAAGTTGAAAATAAGGAAGGAAGGAAAAATGTAATGAAACTTATAAAAATGTAAAGCTTTACGGGAGCCACATATAGCTGCCTTTTTCCTGCAAGATATTCTTTGGTAAGTTTTCCGGGACGGAACAGAAGGTATTTGATTGTTTTCCAGAACTGTCCGTCGTAATGGGTAAAATCTTCAATGAAATGTGTGAAAAGATAATGGAACGGTTGCTTGGTTTCTGTATTTTCCTGTCCGCAATGAGGGCAGAATCTTTCTTCAACAGTGTGTCCGCAGTTCAGGCAGGTTTTATCTTCCCGGATTTTTCCGTGGCTCATAGCTTATTACGTTTTATCGCAAATATAAATATTTCGGTATTAATATTTTTATATTGATAAGTTTTAATGTAAATATTTGAATAAAATTTAATAAATGAGCGTCAAATAAATAAGGGATTTATTCCTGATATTTATATCATAAGGTAAATTTTAAACTATTCTTTGATAAACTTTTCTGAAAACAATTGTCCGTCATATTGATAGGTAACAATATAGATTCCTGCGTTTAGATCTTTCACAAAGATTTTATATTCATTACCGGTTAATAGTGTTTTGCAGTCTATTTTTCTTCCGCTTGCATCTTTAATTTCTAGGTTTGATATTTTTTTAGGTGTTTTAATTGTCAGAATATCTTTTACAGGATTGGGATAAATTTTAAGAACAGATTTTTGAGTTTCTGAGGTAGCAAGCGTAGTAATGCTGATCTTTTTTGTTTTTGTTGTCAGTCTTCCACATGCGTTTGTAGTAAGTATTACATCGTAATCTCCAGTATTTCCGTATATGTGGGAAGGATTTTCAATATTGGAAGTGCTGCCGTCTCCAAAATCCCATTGAAACGATGTAGCATTGCCGGATTGGTTGTTGAACTGCACCGTATTGGGATTTACTAACTGGTAGCTGAATTTTGAGTTTGTGTCATGGAGATTAATATACCAGGTGTCCATATTATCAAAAACAATAGTTTTTACTGCATTTCTCACGATGTTTGCTTCTGTTTGTGATAAGTTGCCGTCGTATGTTGATAAAGTAGGATCTTTTTTAAAAATTGTTGTATAAAAAGTGTATGCGGCAATCATGGAACCAATATAATTGGGATGAGATCCATCTGCTTCATATAGTTCCAACGTAGGATTTTGCGTGCGTATATACCTCCAGACGCGGCCTACCGGTGAGACAAGGCTTTCATTTTCCAGCGCTGCCTGCATATAGCGTTCGTAGATTTTATCATCCATTCCTTCGTAAGTGCAAAGGTAAGAGCCCGGAGTGCAGTTTTGCGTGTCTCCGTTTTTTCGTCCCCATGTCATGTAAAAAATGGGATTGCCGCAAGGATTTTTACTCTTTATGTAATTTGCAAGCTGGGCTGCAAATGGGAAGAACTGTGCCTGCACAAAGGAAACGGAAAATGCAGGTATCTGGCTTTGTTCCTGCAGGACAACATAGTCCCAGTTTCCTAAGTTTATTGTGTTTAAAACTGATGCGTTATTGGCATGATTCTGTAAAGTAGATCCGCCCGGAGTATGGCTTTGATAGCTGAGATTATCTCCTGTGCTGCTTGCGATTTCACTGATAAGTTGGGGTAAGTTATTTTGGGCGGTATAGCTGTTGCCTATAAAAAAAACATTTTTATTTATTTGTGCAGAACTGAATATAGTAACAAGCAGAAAAAGGGATAATAATTTTTTCATCTTTTTGATCATTTGTGGTGTAAATATATTAAGTTTCATTTAAATTCAAAAAAAAGAGCATTAAAAATTCTTGCATTTGATATTCTAATTTATTAAAAACCTATAATTTATGATTAAATGTAAAGTAAAATTGATTATATGTTTTTAGGATAAAAAAAAAATTGTACCTTTGCACACCCTTTTAGGGGGAAATTATGTTTAATCTTTAACTAAAACGTGTGAATACATTAAGTTACAAAACTGTTTCAGCGAACAAAGCTACTGCTAATAAAGAATGGGTTGTGGTAGACGCTGAAGGACAGCCGTTAGGAAGACTAGCTTCTACGGTTGCGAAGATTTTGAGAGGTAAGCACAAAACGAATTACACACCTCACGTAGATTGTGGTGATAACGTAATCGTTTTGAACGCTGGGAAAGTTACTCTTTCTGGAAATAAGTGGAACGATAAGACTTATATCTGGCATACAGGTTATCCTGGAGGTCAAAAGTCTATGACTGCAGCTGAACTTCAAAAGAAAGATTCTTTAAAAGTATTGGAAAAATCAGTAAAAGGAATGTTACCAAAAAACAAACTTGGAGCTGCTATTCTTAAGAATCTTTATTTATATGAAGGAACTGAGCACAAACATGAAGCTCAACAGCCTAAAACAATTAATGTTAACGAATTTAAATAATTAATATGTCTACAGTTCACAAAATCGGAAGAAGAAAAACTTCTGTAGCAAGAGTTTACGTAAAGCCAGGTGCTGGTAACATTACAGTAAACGGTAAAGATGCTAAAGAATACTTCTCTACAGATGTAATGGTTTACAAATTAAACCAACCATTTATCCTTTCTGAAACTGTTGGTCAGTATGACGTTACCGTAAACGTATTCGGTGGTGGAAATACAGGACAGGCAGAAGCTATCAGATTAGGTATTTCAAGAGCTTTATGCGAGATCAACGCTGAGTTCAGACTAGCATTGAAGCCAGCTGGTTTACTTACAAGAGATGCAAGAATGGTGGAAAGAAAGAAGCCAGGTCAGAAAAAAGCAAGAAAGAGATTCCAATTCTCAAAACGTTAAGATTTGCTGTTGGCGAATGGCTTATGGCTATTGGCTACAGAAATGTATTAAATTTTATTTAAACTTAATCTCGGCGAAAAGCCAATTGCCAAAAGCAAAAAGCAAACCGCCAATTGCCCGTTACGTTTAGCATCCAAACGCTTCTCCCATCTAAAGAAGTTGTTGATTGTTTAAAAGACGGAAAGTAAACTAACAAAAACAAAAAACATGGCAAAAGCAAATGTAAAAGACCTTCTAGAGGCTGGCGTACACTTCGGTCACATGACTAGAAAGTGGAACCCAAATATGGCTCCATACATTTTTATGGAGAAAAATGGTATTCACATTGTAGACTTACATAAAACAGCTGTTAAATTGGATGAAGCTTGTAACGCTTTAGAAAAATTAACTTCTGCAGGTAAAAAAGTTCTTTTCGTAGCTACTAAAAAGCAAGCGAAAGAAGTGGTTGCAAAACACGCTGCTGAACTTAATATGCCTTATATTACAGAAAGATGGCCAGGTGGTATGTTGACGAATTTCGTTACTATCAGAAAGGCTGTAAAGAAAATGAACTCTATCGACAAAATGAAAAAAGATGGAACGTTCGAAACTTTATCTAAAAAAGAAAGATTACAGGTAGACAGACAAAGAGCTAACCTTGAGAAGAACTTAGGTTCTATCGCTGACATGGTGAGACTTCCATCTGCTGTATTTGTAGTTGATATCTTAAGAGAACACATCGCTGTGACTGAAGCTAAAAAATTAGGTATTCCAGTTTTCGGTATCGTTGATACAAACTCTGATCCTAGAAAAGTAGACTTCGTTATCCCAGGAAACGATGATGCTTCTAAATCTATTGACATGATCCTTAGCGTAGTTTCTGAAGCTATCAAAGAAGGTCAGTCTCAAAGAAAAGCTGATAAAGAAAAATCTAAAGAAGAAGGAGAAAAAGTGTCTGCTGATACAGATGCTGATTTCGATGGAGAATAAGTAAAGATTTTCTTGAAAATAAAAAAAGCGTTGGGTTTTCCCGACGCTTTTTTGTTTTCATATTTTTTAGAATTAATTTGATATTGTAATATTATACGAATTGGTAATAAACTTAGTTTTTTGGTAAACCGAATTGCAAACCATTCCGGAAAGATTGTAGTTTTGATTTTTCAGAACCATTGCAGAACCAATTTTATTCGCTCCGATCGGGATCTTCTTAAAATAATTATTTCCGCTTATGGTAAGCACCATATTACAGCGGGATTTATTTTCCACGGTAATGGCTGTTTTTGGGCTGTCTGATGAATCATTCAATAGATCAGTTAAAACTTCTGCTGTTTCAGATTTATAGGTCTTTATTAAAGCCTGATATTCCCTTTCAACCTGTGAGGCTGAAGTATTGCTGCTTCCGGTGTTTGAAGTCGGATAGGGTTTTCTAACAGGTGGTCGGTTTGTATTATAATTTACACTGTTGCAACTGTTCAATAAAATTACAACAAGAACAGTGGAAAAAGGGAATAGCTTTTTCATATCAAAAATTTCTTCACGTAAATTTAATCTTTTTTACTTAAAGAACTTCTGTTTCCAATCTGTTCCGGATTGCTTATCGTTAAAAAAATACTTTTATTAATTTCTTTTTTAGAAGAATATACAACGTCACATACATTGCTGGTGAGTGTATAATTTCCTTTATTAATTACAATAAAATTCTCTCCTTTCGCAGGGATTGCCATATTATAGAAATTTTTCCCCTGAATCCTTAAAACCAGATTGCAATCAGACTGATTTTTAAATAAAAGAATAACTTCCTTGCTGCTGATGTCTTCATTAAACATCGCATTCAGTAGTTTCACCGTCTTATCCTTGTGTTCTTTTGAAGTGGATGCAATTAAATTTTTAAACTCTTCAGCTTCTGCCGAATTGGAGTTTTTCATAATACTATTGGGGATTTCGGAAATCACGGGTCTTGCTTCCATCGGTTTGGCATCCTTTTTACCTTTTGTCCATTCCAGATTTTTTAAAGCAATAAGCTTGGGTTTTAAAACTCTTCTTCTGGGATCATCAGGATGAGCTGTTTTCAGAAAATTTTCAATTTCAGCGATATTTTTACTTTCAAGAATGTTGGAATTTTTGTGGGCGTTGTTTTTGGTACTACATGAAATCAGTATTAAACATAGTGAAACAACTACATGAATTTTTTTCATAAATGGGAATTTTTAATAAATTATTTTTCATTTGTTAGAGTGTGTGCTATTTATAAGGTATATACAT
>CBFGVN010000028.1:0-17015 GCA_965651845.1 uncultured Chryseobacterium sp.
TTTGATAAAGGAAATAGTACTGCCCAACTTTCCGAAAAATCAGGGAGAAGAAAAAACACAGTAATTTTCGATTAAAACCATTCATGAAAATGAACGGGATTATATCAACTATATTTTAAAAACATGCAGAGGCAAAGTCTCAGGAGCCGGCGGTGCTGCAGAGATATTGAATATTCCTGCGTCTACTTTATATTCAAAAATGAAAAAGCTGGGCATAAAAAATAATCTGCTTCTATAATGGTTGAATGCTTTATGTCAACGTTTTTCGAAATTCAGAAGGGGTAAATCCTGTATGTTTTTTAAAAAAGATTGTGAAATAAGAAATATAAGGAAACCCTAAACGGTAAGAAACTTCTTTTATTGAAAATGAAAAGTTTTCGAGCAGCCTTTTTGAAATGAGGATAGTTTTTTCTGCAATCCAACAACTTACGGTCTTGCCTGTTTTTTCTTTCACAATATTGGAAAGATAATTTTCATGGATGCCTTGCTTTTTTGCATAATCATTTACTCTGAGCTGTATGGATGCTTTACCTTGCTGCATTTGCTGATAATGATCTTCAAGATGTATTATAAATTTTCTTACGATATCATGATCTTTCTTTCTGTGCGCATTCATATCATATTCTGCCCAGAAGTTCCGCTTTATTTTTAAAAGAAGCTGAGTGAGCAGATTAGCGATGATATTATTACTTATACCGGAATTTTCCTGATATTCCTGAGCAATTTCTTCATAAATGCCCCTAAGATCATCAAATATATCTAAAAAGCCTGCATATTTCGGAACAAAAGTTTCCAAAAATAAAAAGGGAAATGTTTTGAAAAGCTCTACTCCTGCATATTTCAGCAGAAAATGTTCAGAAAAGCAAATATGGTAAATTTCATTTATTTCCATCCATTCTAAGTGCCGGAATGTTTCCGGTCTGCTGAAAAACAGAGTTCCTGGCACAATATCATAGGTATTTGTCTTTGTTTTGTATTGTCCGCTTGCATCCAGCACAAATGTAAGGGTAAAGCAATTGGGTTCAAACCATGCTAGGTTGGCGATATATTCTGGAAAAAACTGTTTTATATGGATACATCCGAATTCTCTGTCCCTGATGTTCAATGATGGAAACAAAGGATGTTTTGGAATTAACAGGCCTTCTTTTTTATTCTCAGTGATTATCATTTCAGTTATAAATTAAGGGTACGTTATTTTTTATGAAGCAGTTTTATTTAAGTACTAAAATTTTTTCTAAATAAACCGGGAGCATTTTTAGTATGTCTTTTAAAATAATTGTAGAAATAATTAAGATCATTGAATCCATATAAGCTTGCAATTTCCCTCATGGGCTTATCGGTGTATTTCAGTAAAAACTTAATCTCGTACAGTAGTTTTTCATGTATCCATTGGTTCACCGTTTTTCCGGTATGTGTGCAGACTATTTTTGATAGATAGTTTTCATTCAGGTTTTGCAGATTGGCATAATCTTTTGCACGGAGCAGTATTTTTGTTTCTCCGGAAATAATAGTGCTGAAATTATTTTCAAGATCCAAAAGAAACTGCATTACATACGGATTTGAATTTTTGACAGGCGTTTCCTGCTGCATTGTTTGCTGCTGGCGCCGTATCAGTAAGAGAAGATTAAGAATGAGATTGGTAATAAGTTCATACTTATAAGGAACCTGTGAAGTCGTTTCTTTATAAATATTCTGGCAGATCTGTTCTACATTTTTCATCATTTCTTCCGTAAGGTTGGCGTTATAGCCTTTACAGCTGTCAAGTCTATGGATTTCATCGATTCCTGAAGCCCAAAACTGCAAAAAGAAACTTGTGCTGAAACTTATAATATAAGCCCTGCCAATATGCAGCCAGCTGTAGGATAGAAAAGTATCGGGTCGGATAAAAAGTATATGATTGGAAGAAATCTCGAAGATGGTATCATTGATAAGATATGTTGCACTTCCGTCAGGTACCACAATTATATTAAAATGATCCGGTCTGAAGACGGGAGTCTTGTGGGGAAGTTTCATTCCTAATTCTTCCACACGTACAATTGCGAAATCATCGCGCTCAATGTAAGTAAATACAGGCAGGTTCATGAAAGCAAGGCTGTCTGTGAATTTTCTTATCTCTGTTAATTGCGGTTTCATAGGTCTTTATTTTGCAGTGAATCTTGCGATATGATAATTGCATTTCAAAATAAATACCTTGTTGTGTAAGTTTTTGAATATTAAATTTTTACATTATTTACGCTTAATGTTTTTCACGATATTTCGTTACTTTCCAATAATTTTTATGATATATAACGAAAGGATGTCTGTATTTAAAATATAATGATCAATCTGTTCCAAGACTTTATTCTTCTTGCTGAACATTCGCTTTTCAGCAATTATTTATAATTATCTAAGATTTTTTGTACGTGTCGTTTTATTGTAATTACTTTGATCGTGAAGATGTTGTAATTGTCTTTTGTTCAGTTGTTTATCACTTCAGGACAAGCCATCTTGTTAATTAAAATCAGCTCATATGGAAACTGCAAAGCAAAAATCAAATATTATTGTATTTATTCATGGTTTGTTTTTAAACAATGAGAGCTGGACGGAATGGAAAAACTATTTTGAAGCAATAGGATATAAAGTGTATACTCCTGCATATCCCGGACATACCGGAAATCCGGCTTCTTTAAGAGCAAATATCGATCCTGAGCTTATTACAGCAGGGTTTACGGATGTTATGAATACAATGAACAGATTCATAGATTCGCTTCCGGAAAAACCGATTGTTATCGGGCATTCCATGGGAGGTCTTGTTGCACAGAAGCTCGTACAGGCCAATAAGGCTGCAGCTTGTGTAAGTATCGACGGTGCTCCGCCCAAAAATGTGATGCCGCCTTTTTCGACTATAAAGACAAGCTGGCCGGCTTTGAATATTTTTAAAAGCAACTCATACGCATATCTCGGAAATCGGAAATGGTATAGGAAATCGTTTTTTAATACAGTATCAGAAGAAGAAAGTGATATTTTCTTTGAAAAATATGCCGTTCCGGAAAGTAGGAAAATTGTGAAAGAGTCGGCTTTCAGTAATGCCTCAAAAATTGACTTTAAAAAGCCGCATGTTCCATTGTTATTTATTTCCGGGGAAATGGATGCCTTTTTTCCACCTAAGTTCATAAAAAAAATAGCCGGCATGTACAGTGATAAAAGCAGCATCGTTCAGTTTAAAATGTTTAAAGGCCGCAGCCATTTTATTTGCGGGGAAAAGAATTGGATGGAAGTGGCAGATTATATAAACAACTGGCTTTGTGATGTGTTGAATGAAATTAAATGACGCTTTAATTTATGAAAAATAATGTTTATTACCGAAAAGTAAAAATTGATACGGTAGAAATTTTTTACAGAGAAGCGGGAAGCAAAGAAAATCCCGTGTTATTGCTGCTGCATGGTTTTCCCTCTTCATCGCACATGTACAGAGATCTTATCAGTGAGCTTTCGGGGTCATTTTATATTATTGCTCCGGATTATCCCGGATTTGGACAGAGCAGTGCTCCGGAAATCAAAGATTTTACCTATAGTTTTCACAATCTGTCTATGGTTATGGAGTTCTTTATTGATGCACTTCAGCTTAAGGATATCAACCTTTGTATCCAGGATTACGGAGGTCCGGTCGGGTTCAGGATTGCAGTGCGCAGACCCGGACTCATCAGATCATTTATTATACAAAACTCTAATGTATATGAAGAAGGACTTGGAGAAGCCCTTGCTCCTTTGGCCGCATATATTGAAAACAACAGTGATGAAGCTGAGCAGGGCGCAAGAGCTTTTTTAAGGCCTGAAGCCACCCAATGGCAGTATCTTGAAGGAGCTTTAGATCCGGAAAAAGTCAGTCCAGATAGCTATTCAATGGATCAGTATTATTTGCAGCGTCCCGGTAATGATCTTATTCAGCTGGCTTTGTTTCGCGATTATGGAAGTAATATGGCATTGTATCCGGAGTGGCAGAATTATTTAAAGACATATCAGCCGAAAACCCTTGTTATATGGGGTAAAAATGATAAAATGTTTGTAGAGGCAGGAGGTGAGGCCTACAGAAAAGATTTACCGGATGCGGAAATTCACCAGCTGAACGGAGGACATTTTTTACTTGAAGAACATTCTGAGACAGTCGCCCGTCTTATCGAGAAATTTCTTCTGAATTGAATATAAACTTTAATGCTAAAATTATGGAGAAAGAAGTCATTGTAAAATGGAAGATCAGGGAAACAGAGATTGCTGAAATTCTAAAATTGTTACCGGAACTGGCTGAAGAAACAAAAAAAGAAGCCGGAAACGTACACTATGCGATTTACCAGTCTGAAACTGATCCCACTGTGCTTATTCTGCATGAGCGGTATCGTGATGCAGAGGCCCAGGAAGCCCACAGAAATTCAAAACATTATCAATCCATTGTTGTAGATAAGATAATGCCCCACCTGATAGAACGTGAGGTGAATATGGTGAAAAAAATAATCTGAAATATTACTGTTTAATTTTAAAAAGCTAACATTATGAAAAAAGTTTTAATTATTGTATCAAACGCCAACGCCATTGGCCCGAACAATAGAAGAACAGGCAACTTTCTGCCTGAGGTAGCCCATCCTTACGCTGAATTTCAAAGGGCTAATTATCACGTAGATTTTGCATCTCTTAGTGGAGATACTCCTTATCTTGATGATCTTGAGTCTGCTGCTGATCCGGATAATCTCGCCTTTTTAACAGGAAAAGGCTGGGTCGACATGCGAAAAGCGGTGAAGCTGGAAACGGTAGATGTAAGCCAATATGACGCCATTTTTATCCCCGGCGGCCTGGCTCCTCTGGTAGACATGGCCGATGCCCCGCTGATTAAGAAAGTGGTAAAAGAAACTTACGAACGCGGCGCCGTTGTGGGTGCAGTATGCCATGGTCCTGTATCATTGTTAAATGTTAAACTTAGCGATGGCAGTTATCTTGTAAACGGTAAAAATATCTCATCGTTTACGACTGAAGAAGAAGATGGCTATGCAAGAGCTGATGTGCCTTTCGATCTTCAGACGGCGCTTACGGAACAGGGTGCAATATACCATACGGTAGCTCCATGGCAGCCTTTCAGCATTACGGACGGTAACTTGGTTACAGGCCAGAACCCGGCATCCGGTAAAGGTGTTGGTGAGAAAATGGTGAAGCTTCTGGAAGCTTAATCTGTACAAACAAGACTCGGGCATATTTTAACGGACAGATTTAAAATATGTCCGAGTTTTTCAAGTAATTTTTTGGTCATTTTCATCATAAAAACTAATCTAAAAATGGAAAATAATATAATAAATAAAGTTGTAGTTATCACCGGAGCCAGCAGCGGTCTTGGAGAAGCTACCGCAATGCATTTGGCAGAAAGAGGAGCCAAAGTTGTTCTTGGGGCAAGAAGAGCCGATCTGCTGGAAAATTTGGTCAATAATATATCTGCAATGGGCGGAATCGCAGATTTTCTTCAGACGGATGTTACCAAAAAGGAAGACGTTCAGGCATTGGTTGATTTTGCCGTAAATAATTATGGCAAGATTGACGTGATCATTAATAATGCCGGTATTATGCCGATTGCCCCCATATCAGAAGTACGTACGGATGAATGGGACAGCATGATCGATATTAATATCAAGGGGGTACTTTACGGAATTGCAGCGGCATTGCCGTTTTTTCAAAAGCAAAAATCGGGGCATATTATCAATTTGGGATCTGTTGCCGGAATTAAGGTCTTCAGTCCGGGAGGGACGGTGTACAGCGGGACAAAATTTGCTGTCCGTGCCATCAGTGACGGATTAAGGCATGAAGTGGGAGGGGATATTCGTGTTACAACAATCGAGCCCGGAGCCATTGAATCCGAATTGAAAAACAGTACAAAGCATGAAACAAGTTCGATGATCGTCAACGAATTCTACAAACAGGCAATTCCTGCTTCATCGGTTGCCAGAGCAATTGCCTATGCTATCGAACAACCGACGGATGTTGATATCAATGAAATAGTTATCAGGCCTACCGTTCAGGAGTTTTAATATTTTTAAGCCTTATTGCATCTGAGGAAAATCTTAATGTGGACTTAACATGGTTGAATCAATATTCATCGAAATTTACAGCAAACCAGTTATTCATGTCCAGGTTTTCTGGGTACAGCTGAGGCAGAGATTTGATTCAGCAAACCTAAAATAAAGTTAGAATAGTTTATTATAGATCTTACCATACATCAAGCTTTTTAAGTTTTTAATATTACACTTTTGCAACATAAGAGATTAAGAATTACTATGAATCCGGGGCTTTTTGTTTAAAATTTACTTTAAATCATCCGGAAAAGAATTGTTAAATAAAATTGAATTAATAATAAATAAATGAGCAGGAAATTACTGGCAGGAATATCGATCGTCCTGAGTTTAATAAGTATTTTAGGGTATGGCCAAAAAAAGTCCGGAAAAACGGACAAATGGTTTGTTGTATCGGGAACCGTAAAAGGAAGCATTGGCAACGACTACGCATTTTTGTACTACGACAACAAACAGGACAGTGTAAAAATAATTGATAATGCATTTGAGTTCAAAGGTAGTGTGAAAGATACTTTAGTTGCACAAATAGGCATCACTTCAGCGGCCAATGCTCCGCAATTTTATCTTGAAAACAGTAAAATAGCCCTTCAAATAAGCGTTAATGAGACTATAAAAAACGGAAATCCTGTCAAGAATGTGCATATTGATGCTGTAAAAGGTTCTCGTTCCGCTCAGATGAGCGAAGAATATCAGAAATTTTATCAGGCTAATGCCGGCAAGAAAGATTTCAATAAGGTACTTTATTCTAAGTTAAAAACCTTCATCAGAAAACATCGCTCTCATCCTTTTAGCGGGGCTATTCTTGCGGAATTGGCTTTAGTAAATCCTGTTTTGACTAAATCGGAGCTCAATCAGCTTTATAGTCTTTTAGACCTAACAAAGCAAACGGATCAGAACTTAGCACTATTCAAAAAAGGAATGGATAAGCTTGATAAATATGGAGTAGGAAAACCTTTTTCAGATTTTAACCTGCCCGACCAGAATGGGAAAATAGTGAATTTCAAAGATTATACAGGAAAACTTATACTTATCGACTTCTGGGCTTCGTGGTGCAAGCCGTGCAGGGAAAAAAATCCTGAACTGAGAGCACTTCATGAAGAATTTTCTTCGAAAAATTTTGAAATTATCGGAATTTCCAGCGACCAAAACAAAAAACAATGGGTAGGAGCTATTGCTAAAGATCAATTAGGCTGGACCAATGTTTTGGACGAAGGGCAGAAGTTTAAAAATGCTCTAGGAATTGAATACATTCCTTACAATTACCTTATCGACGAAAAAGGAATAATCATTGGTGTTAATTTACCTGTATCTGAGTTAAAGCAAATATTATCTGATCAGAAAAAAGGATCTAAGTTATAATTGAATCTAAATAATAGGTTAAAAGCAAAATTATAAATATATCAAATGGAAGAGGGTACCTGGTTTCGGGTACTCTTTTATTTTTTAATCCTGCTAAATTTATAAAAAACATATTCATTTAAGACAATAAATTATAAATATCAAAGGGGTTTCTTAAAGTTTCATACAATGTATTTAACTTTGATAATGAGGTTGTTATCAGGTGGTTTGTGGGCTCCAAAGGCTTTTCTAAAAACGATTAAAAATCCCTGTTCAGCAACATTTTTAAAAGAATATCAACCAATAAAACTTTTGAAGTTATGAAACTATTTATGCTTTCCCAAAAAATAACCTTTGTTATGTTCACTTTCGGAATCTTTGCGTTAGCAAGCCTGATGCCACTTTCCGGACAGAAATCTTCTGAACCGATTTCTAATAAAGAAAAACCAACTATTATATTGGTACATGGAGCTTTTGCTGACGGCTCGTCATGGAGTAAAGTAATTCCTATATTACAAAAACAAGGATATAATACGATATCGGTACAAAATCCCCTGACTTCTCTTACAGATGATGTGAGTTTTGTCAATAGGGCGATTGCAGAAGTAAACGGCCCCGTTGTTCTTGTAGGGCATTCATGGGCGGGTGTTGTTATTACCGAAGCCGGAAATGATCCAAAAGTAAAATCGCTGGTATATGTTGCGGCTTATGCACCGGATACTAATGAAAGCGCTTTAGGCCTTACTAAAGATGCCCACGAAGTAAGAAAACTTCCTGCCGTTCCCGGACTTGATAATCCTATTATCACCGATGGGTATATCCGCCTTCGTGAGGAAACGGTGATAAAACATTTTGCCCAGGATCTTCCGGAGTCTGAAGCAAAAGTAGTTGCCGCCGTACAGGGACGCTTTCACACCAGTACACTCACCGCTACTGTTTCGAAGCCTGCATGGAAAACCAAACCAAGCTTTTACGTCGTAGCAGATAATGATCACATCATTTCACCTCTTATGGAGCAGGAGATGGCTAAAAAAATCGGGGCAGAAACTTATCATGTTAAGTCCAGCCATGTAGCCATGCTTGCGCGTCCTGAGGAGGTAAGTAAGATCATTATCAAGGCTGCTCAAAAATAGAATGATGGTTTAAAATTAAATGGTTTGAGGTATTTTAATAATCTTCAAACCATTTATTTTGTTTTTAATTGTATAGTATCATCGGTGTGAGTTCGATAGATCTTAGTAAAATTTTAAGGACTATTGAATTAATTATTACTTATTTACCTATTGACAGAGAATTACCACAGACCCGAATCCAGATGATGATTGATGATTCAAAAATCAAACTTGATGCTCAGCGCCGAAAAAGTCATAATAATATTTTTATTTATGTTGGCGAATTTTTAGTTTAAATATCACCCAAACGGGTAATTGATAAATTGATGCATGTTGATGAAATTTGTATCCATACAATACAACGATGCTTTAAAGACATTTTCAAACTGTACTAATTTATTAATCATCAAAAACTAAAACCATGAGATTACTATTGATAACCATTGTCTTATTTGTTCAGTGTGCTTTTTGCTACGGACAATGCCCGGAAGCTGTTTCTACCTGCGAAAAGCTGTTGCAGGGAGGCTTGTACAGCTTTACAGGGATGACCAATACCGGCTCTTTCAGCCAGGATTTAAGAACGTATTATTTGTCTGAACAATTTAAAACAGATATGAAAAACGGAAAATGGGGAGGGTCTCTCACGATTCCTGTGAAGGGAGTTCCGTTTACTTTAGGAGCTTCGGATAGCGAGGAAAGATTTCAGCAATTCAGATCAATGATCATGTCGGAAACGACGCTCACTATTTCCAGCGACTATTACCAGACTACTTTTGCCTCTATTCCGAATACGAATTTGTATGAAGCATTTAACCAGTGTATACAGACCATATGCAATGAAAACCAGGTGGGTTTTTTGCCTGTTAAAGAATTAATTACCGAAGATTACGTTGTATTCACAATTCATTACAGACCGCAAGTGTCGACTGATCCGCTTCCGAAAGTTGAATATTTTAAAGTTGAAAATGCTTTGTCAGTAAGCAATGTTCCGACGAAAGATCAGGTTTTGTCACAGACAACGATCATTTCTGCCCGAAGAGATCCCGAAAAAGATATTTTGCTTACTCTTCAGACCGACAGGGGGACAGTCAGCAGGAAAATAGACGCAGAAAATTCGCTGTCGAGTAACAAAGAATTACCAATAGGCACTGTAATCGCGTCTTTTCTTACATTCCAGGAGTTTAATTTTGTCTCAAAAAACAATCTGAAAAGTCCGGGAGAACTCTGGACAGCGGAAAAAAGCAAATGGGCGCCGTGTGATGGCAGAAGTATTGCAAATTCAGGATATTCAAGGATTACTTCCAAAGCTTTTACTCCGGATTTAAGAGGACAGTTTATGAGAGGGCTTAATTCTTTCGATCCCGTGAAAGGGCCTGTTTTAAGGGCTGAAAGTGAAAGAGACCCCGACAGCAACAGAGCAGTGGGCAGTTATCAGGAAGATGCATTTCAGGGACATAAGCATTTTCAGGCCGAAAACCTGATGAAAAGCAGGAGCAACGACGATATCCCAAATATGCAGGACAAACGGCCTTACTGGGACAACATTCCGAATTCTGCCGGAATCTACGATGCAGGATATGGCAAACCCCGTCTGAGTACGGAAACCAGACCTAAAAATGTTGCCGTGTATTATTATATTAAAATCAATTGATATTAATCGAAATAAAAACTGATATACTTTAATGTGCCGATAAAAGTGCATTAAAGTATATTTTTTATAGAAGCTTCACAGCAATCAGTTATTCTGATGAAGAGTATCGGGTCTATAAAAATTTTGGTCGTAATAGAAAATATAGTTCCTGCCATTATTCACCGTAAGAAACTCACGGATGATATGTTGTGATTTCAGAGGATAATCTTATCAGCTTAAATTGATAAAATAATCCCACTCATCGGTCATATTAAGCAAAAATTCCATGGCATCAAGCTCCGCCTGGATCATGCTGAATCCTCTGGCTACAATATTTACTCTCCAAAATATAGACATTGGAAAACTGTGAAATATAGAGTTGAATCTCTTCCATGGCTTCTTCCTCAGCTTTGCGATCGATATGGATAAGGTAAAACTGATCTTTGGAATATATTTTTTGAAACATCGTTCTGAATACTCCGGTTTATGATGGAAGCATAGGCATTTTGCAAACAATTCGGTTTGTGTGCGGAATCTACAAATATATTTCTGATAATCAACTAATTAAAATTACGATTATTCGATTTTTTTATTGTATGTTTTGCTTTATCAGCTGCCATTTTAAGCTTAATTATTACAATGAATATGGGCAGTTTGATTTCCGGAAAAAGGAAAATAACACCTGAGACAATCTCCTGATAAACATTTTAATTTCTAAAGATAATGTAATCATACGGATAAAATTTTATTCTATGATGAAAAGATATGCATTGCAAAACTCAACATTGTATTTTCGGACCGAATATGTTTTGTCACAGTTGAAGCAAAAGTGAAATAAAGATAAATAATGATTTCCTTTTTCATTATTTTAAAAAAGCATCAATTCAAATCCCTGAAAAAGATTTTGTCACAAAAAAAACCGGAATTCCGGAATATTTTACAATGAGTTTTAAAAATTTAAATTTAATCAATCCTATTATTCGCGCAGTTACAGAAGCAGGATATTCTAAACCTACGGAGATACAATATACGGCAATCCCGCATATTCTGGAGGGGAGAGATATCATCGGATGCGCTCAGACGGGAACAGGAAAAACGGCTGCATTTGCCATGCCTGTTCTGCAATTACTGAAAAAACACACTCCCGACCATAAAGAAATAAGAACTTTAATATTAACGCCTACCAGAGAGCTGGCGGTACAGATAGAAGACAATTTTAAGGTGTACAGCAAATATCTGCCATTATCACAGCTTTCCATTTTTGGAGGAGTTTCGATAGGAGGTCAACTGGCTGCCCTTAGAAAAAGAGTGGATATTCTTATTGCTACGCCGGGAAGACTTTTGGATCTGGTCAACCAGAGACATATCGATCTTTCTAAAATTGAAATTCTGATTCTCGATGAGGCCGACAGAATGCTGGATATGGGATTCATCAATGACGTAAAAAAGGTGTTAAAGCTAATCCCTCAGAAACGACAGACTTTGTTTTTTTCTGCGACGATGCCTTCTGATATCAGAAGTTTTGCCTACACCATGCTGAATAATCCGGTGGAGATCAATGTCACTCCGGTTTCTTCAACAGCAAAGACGATTCAGCAGTCGGTATATTTTGTTGAAAAAAAAGATAAAACAAATTTGTTGATCAATATCCTGCAGGATGAAAGTATTTTACGCTCGCTGGTTTTTACCCGTACCAAACACGGAGCCAATAAGCTGGTAAAACAATTGGAAGACACAGGGATTTTTGCCGCTGCGATCCACGGAAACAAATCCCAGGTTGCAAGACAAAAGGCACTGGAGGATTTTAAAAACAGTAAAATCCGCGTTTTGGTGGCAACGGATATCGCCGCAAGAGGAATAGATATCGATGAGCTTCCCAATGTTCCCGAAACCTATGTACACCGAATAGGAAGAACCGGGAGAGCTGGAACAGAAGGAAATGCCATTTCATTTTGCGATAATGAGGAACGTTCTGACCTGAAAAACATACAAAAACTGATAGGATTTTCGATGCCGGTAATACAGCAGCACAAGACTTTTCAATATCAGAATTAATTCAAGATATTTTCCGGATTTCTTTTAAAAAATTAGGTCAGGGAAAAAGAAAAAGCACAAAGATGGAAAGAAAGAATGAACAAATGATTTACGTGAAAACGGAAGAAAACTAAAAGATTTTTCCGCGATTACCGTACGTCTCAATACTAATACAATTTTAATAATCATTACAATGCAACAAGACACAGTAAAATTTTTCAATGAAGCAAAAGGCTTCGGATTTATTACTCCGGCAGACGGAGAGAAGGATATTTTTGTACATTCTTCGGGATTAAGTACCAGATCGATTCAAGAGAACGATAAAGTAACTTTTGAAGTACAAAGAGGTGAAAAAGGTTTGAATGCAGTTAACGTAAAGTTAGCTTAAATTAAATCCACTAACATATAATTAATCAGATGCAATCTGATATATTGTTTGAAAGGACGTTTATGTACGATATAATTACTTTTTATTTTATATAAATGTTCATCAGCCTCTCGCTTTATGTGAGAGGTTTTTATTTCAAAGATTAATATTTTCCCAAAAAATTACCGCATCTGCTTTATACAGTGCGGCAATACAAGAAAATAGAATAATATGGTATAAAATGTTAACCTAATAATCTGTAGATAGGATCTCCTATTTTTCTGGCGAGCCAGGTGATAGATCCTCTTGTACGAGTCCCTCCCATAATGGCGTGTTCTAAGGCAATTTCAATTTCCTCATCCGTTGCATATCCCGGAACTGATGCTATATTGTTGATATTCCTTGCAATAATCTCGTCGATATTGGTATGCCCCTCTCTTAAAAATCTGGAAAAAAATCTTCCCAAAAAAGAAAGTTTTGCACGGGTTTCGTCCTGTCTGTCATTTCTGATTGCATTCATCTGGCGCAATGTTTCCAATTTGTCTTCGATATTGATGGCTGCATTATCTCCCGGGCTTAAAATTCCTCCGGTGAGCAAAAAATCTGCGCTTTCATCAGCTTTTATAACATAGTTCTTATACCTTTGATATAAGTCATGAATAAACAATCCGGAACCGAAAAGAGCGGTTATTCCTAATGCGGCCAGTACATTCGTCAATGTCAATGAAGCGCCGGCCGTTTCTAAAAGTTGTTTGTAATTTGGCATGTGATAAAATCTTTAAAAATTAAATTAATTACGAGAAAAAAAGGTTTCCCTGATTTTAGCCAGAAGTTCTTGTATAACGGCGCGTGGCACTGGATACATCCAGGCTCCGATGCAAATGACAACATTATCTGGTAAAGTCGCTCCCTTACCTTGATTAAGTATCCAATAGTTTTGATCGATGTTACCAAAACTTCTGTTATTTTTAAAATTCCTTGGACTGTCCAGAATTTCCACAGCATATTGCAAGCCAAATTCTCCTCCAACCTTCTGTTGGCCAAGATCCCTGAATATAATGTAAATAAAAATTGTTGCCGCATGTACGCCAAAACCTACCTTATCTGGTGTATAGTGGCTTGTTGAGACCACTGCTTTCAGTCTTCCATCAGGAGCTACCTTGTCAGGATTTTTTAATGCAAAGGTTACTTGTTGGTAATTTTTACTAAACCAGGGAATGTTAACAAAACCTCTGGTCTGAACACTTCTCAATTGAGCACTTCCTGCAAGGCGTAAATAATGTTTAATCATAGTTATAAATTTATTTTTATTAAAGAATAAATAGGGGTCCTTCTGATATTGTATAATAGAAGTATCACAAATTTCCACCGAAAGATCTTTGCAGCATAGAGGGAAAATCCCCATTTTCTGAAATTGGGGGCTTACCCTTACAGTAAAAAATGAAGGCATATTGTAGATGAAATTTCACCATTGGGAGAATTCCCTTATTTTCTAAAATTCAGTTTTTTCCCTGAATGTTGAGTTGTTTTGATTCGAGAAATTTGTATCAGACAAAAGAGATAACGAAATCTATTGTTCGGGTCAGATTTTAAATGCTATGAAATATTGACTTGAGAATTGAAAGACGTCTTCGAGAATAAGATGTTTAAAATTAAAAATAATAACCAATTAAACAAAATATATGGCAGATACAGTAAACAATCAGACTACAGATGCAGTTACGCAGACCAATGTTACCGTGCTTGGCGAATCTCCGGCACAAGCTATGAGTATGCTCTATCAGATGGCCACGCACGCCAGCGGAATTTCCATTCAGAACTCGGTGACCAATCAGCAGAACCTGAATCAGCTCAACCCCGCGATTGTTGCCGATGCCATTAAAATTTTAAAAGGATAACCTAAAATTTTACCACAATGGATGAGAACAACAATGAAACAACGGAAGTGAAGGCAGTAGCCACAACTCCGGCAGAAAAAGCGGTGGAATTTGTAAACGCCGAAGTGCTGTCACCTCCCACTGCCTCTCCAATGGGTGGAGTTGCTAAAATAATGATAGAGCAGTCTACCGGGATGATGGTTCAGGATTTACAGTCCTTTTTAAAAAGTTTTGAGCAGGTTGGGCTTGTAGCATTGAGCAGATTGGCAAATAATTTATTAACCTACGGAACATGGAGCGAGAAGAAACCACCGCCCAAAGGCTCATTATGAGCAGAAGAGGATGATGCTCAGCCAGTACTTGGAAATGAAGGAAATGAAATGATGCGGGATTTATTTAAAATCGTAAGCGATTATGCCGAAGCGAAAACCAAAATTTCCAGCGCCATCTATAACCCCAGTATTCTTTATCCGGCAGATCCCGGCGGAACGCAAAATCCTCCCCCTTATACCGATTTTTCTGCTGTAGCTGAGGATCCCGAAAAAAAAAACGAGTAGCCGAACCGGCTAAGGAAGAAATTCCGGAAAACAAAGATGATAATGTGAAAAAAAACTTTATCTCGGCTGATAATGGGGGAAAATTGGTATTAAAATCAGTCAAACTAACAGAGCCACTCGTAAAACCTGAAATAAAAGAAGCGGTAATTCCTGCAGAAGTACATACCAGCGAATCATCGAAAAAATCAATATTAACAAAACTAATCGATCAATTAAAAAAAATTAGAAGATGAATTATTCAAACGAAACAAAACCTGCGAAAATTTTAAATTTACGTTCATTAAAGGAAATCAACGAAAGCCTTTATCTGGAAAGAAATAGTGATAATGCCTATTTCAGTGCCAAAAAACCGGAAAATAATAGCGACCGTTCTGTATTCAATCTGGCAACATCCAATATTAATATACAGCCCATCATAAGGCAGGTGATCTGTACCAATAAAGGAAAAAGATACAACAATTATCAGTCGTTTGTTGTAGAGCCTAAAGATAAGTCTATGGGTATCGCAATCATCATGCTCAAGCTGGAAGAGCACCAGACTTTCTTCTGTAATGTAAGGATTCTTCCGCTGAATACGCTGAGTGATATCGCAGAACCGGAAATTGACTCAAAACTTCTTACCGTAAATCTCGAAAAATCAAAATGTGTCCTGAAAACAGATATCACCATCACGGCATCCAATACCGGGGAAGCCATGTATTCTGTGCACGATGTGGATGTCAATGGAATTTCTGATCTCGTTACCCCAAGTGAAATTGTAGAATTAAAAAGAGAGCTCGAATTTCAGGGATCAAAGCTTATTGCTCATTATTTCCAGGAAATCCTGAGTATTGTAGTGAACGAAAATCCCTCGAATACCGGCAAATTACCAGTAATTCCGGATGAGTATATTCTCAATCTTCCTCCGGATCAGTTAAAAGAAATGATTTCAGCAAATGCCATTTCAGGCTGTGTTGCTATAGAAATCATAGGAAGCAACGTCATCCAGGATCTCAACCGTGACTGGACCGCAGCGGGAGCTTTTATAGGCTATTTGATATAGCTCCCTCTTTTTTTTGGAGAACTGTCTTCAATTATTAATCTTTAAAAACAAAAATCTATGCGCAGACCTATAAATCATAGGGTGAAACCTCCTGTCCCTATTGTTCCGGATCCGGAACCGATAATGAAAGAGTTGCTGGCGGCAGAAGATGCCATCTTGGAAGAAGATGATCAATTGATAGATGAAGAGAATAAAATCCTGGATCAGGAAGATGTCATGCCGTTTGTCATCACCCATGAAGATGAAATCATCAATTATATCAAAGACAAAGCGACGAAGGAGACCCTCAAATCTTTAGCCCCTTTACTCGAAAAACTGGAAGAAGCGGTAAAACAGCAGCAAGCTTATCAACAGGCGGCTCCAGTGGCGGCAACAGCAGCCAGTCCGGTTCCCATGAGCTACGAAGACCAGCTAAAAAAGCTTCAGGAAGCTTCCAGAGGAAAAATAAAAGAGAAAGAACTGAAGATTGCAGAAAGAATGAACAAGCTGCAAGCAAGATTTGCCAATATCCGTAAATAATTTATTTAACCCCAAAAACCAATAATTATGATACACAACCAAAATCACATCAACACAGAAGTTGTAGGGATGGCTCCCACTGTACCCACTGCAATTTCTATGCAGGTAAATGCCCACTCCACAGGATTAATGTATGAGCAATCCGTTCTGAATCAGCACAGAGATTCGTTGATCGGCTTGAGCAATTCTGTGATGGGAATTAAAAAAATTGGCTCCAAGAAATTAAAAAAAGAATTGATGATGTTGAGAAAAAGCCGTTTTGATTTTTAATTTTCAGCGGTAGCCAACTACGGATGCGGCACACTTCCCCTGTGGAGACAAAAGCCGGTGCCCTCAGCATATACATTCAGGTCAACTTTTTTTTGCATCGTCTTTTAGATGCTGTGAATGTACAATTAATTTTTTTAGAAATGCATTCTTCAGCCAACGGTAATATTTACAGCATATCTGCAG